>DATMXR010000176.1:0-3653 GCA_035561315.1 Feifaniaceae bacterium | reverse complement strand
CAATAAAACTGACCGTATCCGGATCGTCGATAAATGCGCCAAGCGAAGGTTCTATCATGCGGGGGGCCCTCCTCTTTGCAGATATTCCACAAGCAAATTCATGGTGTTGTTCAGGCACAGCGTGCCGTATCCCCATATGGTGTTGGGGAAAGCGATGGCCAATTCCCGCCGCGCCCCTTTTTGCAAAAAGGCTTTTACGCGCTGCCCGTACAGGAACGGGTCGTTGCCCTGCAACAGCCCCCATTCCATCATCAGCGCCGCGGCGCCCGTGACAAAAGGGGCCGCCATGCTTGTGCCGGTAAACGTGTCGTAGCCGCCGCCCGCCCGCGCCGTCGTGATGGCCACGGCGGGCGCCACGATGTCCGGCTTGGGATATACGATAAAGCGCGTGTTGCCGCGCCCCGAAAAATCCGCGCTGTTGCCGATGAGCGAATTGTACCCCCCCACCGAAATCACGTTCTGCACCGTGGACGGGATCGTGAGCGTGACCGATGTGTCCGGCTGCAAAAAAGCGGTTTCGGAGGAAACGGCGTCCCCTGTAGGCAGCCAGATGTCAAAATTGCCGTCCACCACGTCCAGGCCCCGTATAATGAGCGTCCATACCCCCTGCGGAATGGGGCGGCCCCCCGCGCCGCGGAACATGAAATAGTTTTCCTGCGCCAATTGATAATGCGTGGGCTGCCCGAAGTAGAAATTCACCTGCACGTTGTCGAGCACGACGTTCACGGCGCTCTGTATGGGCAGAATTTCGCCCGTCGTCCTTCCGCTGGGGGAAATGAGTTCATAGGAAAACGAATCCACAAAATTTTTCCAGACGGGCATGAATATCTCGTTGATCTGGCCGGAGGTGGTAAATTCCACCGTCACCTGCCCGTCCTCGAGCACCCGCCCGGAAAAGTGGTGGCCCGCGGAGCCTTCGTTTCCGGTGGCCACGCTGATCACCGACCGCCCCCGCTCCGCCATATCGCTGATATAGCCTTCAAACAGCGAGGTCCCGTCGTGCGCGCCGAAATTGGTGCCGTAGCTTAAGTTGATGGCGAGCGGCATGTTGAGCTGCTCCGCCTTGTCGTACAGGTACTTGATGGCGCGCATGATCTGGGTGGAACGCGCGGTGGCCCTTTCGTCGATATCCCCAAGCTTTACGACCGCCAGCGTGGCCTGGGGCGCCGCCCCCACCTGCACGCCCTGGCTCGCGCGGCCGTTGCCCGCCGCGATCCCGGCAACAGCCGTGCCGTGGCCGAGATTATCCCGGCTGGGCACCACGCTGAACGGGTCGTCTGCCTGCAGCGCGGCGTTGATTTCGGCCGCGGTGTACTCCGTGCCGTATAAAAATCCCTCGGGCGGCGCGCCGTTTATGGATTGGTCCCACAAAAAGGCGATGCGCGTGGTGCCGTCCGGGTTGCGAAAATCCGGGTGCGTATAATCGATGCCCGAATCGATCATGCCGATCAATATGCCGTTCCCTCGCAGCGCGAAGCCGAAATCGCTTTGCACGTATGTGATGCACGCGTGGCTCAGGCTCCGGCTCAATACGAACGTCAGCGTCCTGGGCAGCTCGACGTACTCGACTTCCGGGTAGGAATACAGGGGAATAAGCTGCCCGATCGGTATGGTCAAAATGGCATAATTGTCGCTTAGAAGCTCCGCCATGCCGCCTGCCGCGGCCGCTACGCGCGCAATATCTCCAGCGAACTTTACAATCACCTCGATCGTCTCGCCTGGCTGCCCCTGTCTGACAAAGGCGCCTACATTCGCAGGGATACCGGGAATGTTTCCTTGTAACATAGCCGCCCCCTAATAAATGCTGTCAATGGCCGCAAGCGCCATCTGTACAAGCTGCCACCCTCCGTTGTCCCACGCGTAGGCAAGGAGCCGCTCGTCTGTCACAGCGATGGGATAGGCCCAAAAGGACTGGCCCGACGTCGTCCATACATAGGTATGATGCTGTATGTACCGGGCGATATAATCCGGGCCGGTGCCTCCCAGGGTGGGGCAGTACTCCGGCGCGGCCGAGGGGGGAGGGGAAGACGGAGGCTTCAATAAAAGCGCAGAGCGCGGCGTGCTGTTCATTCAGGCTTCCCCGTCCCTTCCGGCATAGAAAAGACCTATGCCATTATGTATATTCTATGATGGTTCTCCAGGAAAAGAAGCGGCGCATTATTCGTGAAAAAGCGCGGCGGATCCGCCCGTTTTTATCTATATGCGTAGGCTTTGCGGGGGGATGTCACAAACTGGATAAAAATTGCCCGGATGCTCATACAAGCGCACACCCACCGCATAGGATAACGGGAGGTGAGAGTATATGGAGATGGTGAATGAAGCCGCAGAGCAGATCGCAACGGGGTTTTTGCAGATCCAGGTGGTCGAGGTGGACGTGGGGGACCCGGTCCCGAACGCGCAGGTGCTGCTGACCAACCGGGGCCAGACGGAGCCGATCATCGAACTGACGACGGACAGCTCCGGCCTGACGCAGACCGTCGAGCTCAATACGCCGCCGCTTGACTTTTCGCTTTCCCCGGATAACCCCCGCCCGTACGCCGAATACGACGCGTATGTGAATGTGCAGGGATTCCAGGCCATACGCGTGGAGGGCATGCAGATTTTGCCTGCCAGCACGGCGTTCCAAACCATTACGCTCAGGCCGAGCGTCGTGTACAGGCGGCCCGTGGAGGATATTTATATCGACGAGCACACGCTTTACGGCGTATTCCCGCCCAAAATACCGGAGGAAGAGGTAAAACCGCTTCCCGAGGGCGAGGGCCTTGTCGTGCTGCCCCAGCCCGTCGTGCCCGAGTTTATCGTCGTACACCTGGGGGCGCCGAACTCCGACGCGCAGAATGTCTGGATTCCGTACAAGGATTACATTAAGAACGTCGCAAGCTGCGAAATCTATTCCACCTGGCCGGAGCAGACCATACGCGCAAACGTGCTGGTCATCAACTCCTTTACGCTCAACCGCGTGTATACGGAATGGTACCGCGGCCGGGGGTATGAGTTTACCATTACGAATTCCACCGCGTACGATCAGGCGTTTACCTACGGGCGGAATATTTACGACAGCATCTCCGTCATCGTCGACGAGCTGTTTACCACCTACGTCACCCGCCCCGGCATCCGACAGCCGCTTTTCACGCAGTATTGCGACGGCTCCAGGGTGCAGTGCCCGCGCTGGCTCTCGCAGTGGGGCTCGAATACCCTGGGCGAGCAGGGGTATGACGCGCTCTCCATACTCCGGTACTATTACGGCAACAATGTGTTTTTGCAGCAGGCCGAGCGCGTGTCCGGCGTGCCCAGTTCCTTCCCCGGCTTCGTGCTGTCGCTTGGCGCCGCCGGCCCCGCCGTGCGCACCATACAGGAGCAGCTCAACGCTATTTCCGACAATTACCCCGCCATCAACAAGGTGCGCGTGGACGGCTTGTTCGGGGAGCAGACGCGGCAGGCGGTACAGACGTTCCAGCGGGTATTCAAGCTGCCCGTCACCGGCTCGGTGGATTTTGCCACCTGGTATGAGATCTCTAACATCTATGTGGCGGTGGAACGGCTGGCGGAACTGGTATAACGGGCTTCGATCCCCTACACCCCCGAAGGGAAGCCTGCCGGCAATCGAAGCAGGGGCGTTTCCGCGCGGAAACGCCCCTGCTTCGATTGCCGGC
>DATMXR010000175.1:0-3153 GCA_035561315.1 Feifaniaceae bacterium | reverse complement strand
GGGCGGCGCAGGCCGACAGGAACAAAACGGCCAGCAGCAGAATAAACGGGGAACGGAAGGGTTTCATACAAGTACCTCCTGAATGGCAGTCGGGAACGGCGCGGTCTATGCGCCGGTGGCGATTTCATACGGCCAGCCGTTGATGCCGCCGAAGTCGTATACGAAATCATATCCTAATTCCAGCAGCTTGAGGGCGGCCTGGTAGCTGCGGTTGCCGCTGCGGCAGTAGATCAGGATGCGCGCGCCTTTGTCCGGCAGTTCCTCCGGCGGTTCTCCCTCTATTGTTTCATTTGGTATGAGGATCGCACCGGGGATATGCCCGGCTTCGTATTCTTCTTTGGTGCGGACGTCCACCACGACGGCTTCGCCTTCGTCCATCCAAGCCTTGGCGTCCTCATAGCTCAATTGCCGGTATATGCCCGGCTCGTCGGGCGGGGCTGTTTCCGCTTCCCCTTCCCCCAAAGGCGGGCAGAGGTCGGCGCGGTCAATTTCTTCCGGGATTGCTGCTATACCGTCCGGATTGGTCAGGCTGTAGCCTTCGGGCAGCGGCTCGATCTCCGGAAGCTCGCACGCGAGACAGGCTTCATCGGGTATGGGTGTGGCCGCGGCGGCGGAGGAGACGGGGGCGGGGACCGGCGTGGAGACGGCGCTTTCTGCCGCAGCGGCGCAGCCGGCGGACGCAAGCGCAAGGGAGACGATCAAAAAGGAAAAGAGATAAATTTTGCGGCGCATGGGGCACTCCAATCTGTTACAACGTGGATTACAGATAGTATACCGGGAACGGGAAAGGAGTGTCAAGCGCGGCTTAAAAAGACCTTATGAAAACTTTTTTTATACCGATAAGATGAGTAAATGGCCAATGCCTCCGCCGCTTCCATGGCCGGACATGCTCTTTACATGGGCTTGACCGGGAAGAAACACGGCGGCGGTATTGTAATAACAGGGGTCCTGCCGCATAGAGTCTTCTATACGACAGGTACCCATCAACAACCCGCGTGCGGAACGGGTGCAGGAGGAACGTGTGAAAAAGTATTACGTGCTGGACACCAACGTGCTGTTGCAATCGCCCTATGCCATTTATGCGTTTGGAGACAACGACGTCGTCATTCCGGAGGTGGTGCTGGAGGAATTGGACCGGTTTAAGAAGGAGCCTACCGAAAACGGCGCGAACGCGCGCCACGTCGCCCGCCTGCTGGATCAGATGCGCGCGAACGGGAATTTAGTGGAGGGCGTTGCGCTGCCGAATGGCGGCGTTTTGCGTATAGAGCTGAATTTTCACGACGTCGGGCTCCCGGAAGGCTGGGAGCCGCACAAGGCGGATAACCGCATACTGAAGGTCTGCAAGGGCCTGGGCGAGCAGGGCAAGCAGACGATATTGGTTACGAAGGATATATTCGAGCGCATCAAAGGGGATATCATAGGCGTTACCGCGCAGGATTTCCAGAACGAGCAGGTGGCCCTGCCGGATAACCAGTACAGCGGCCGCGCGGAGGTATTCACCACCGCAAAGCGGCTGCAGGAATTTTTTGAAAAAGGGTCGTTGAGCGCAAACCATACGTTCCGCATCGACGGGGAAACCTACGAAAAGCAGCCCTGCGCGTTTCTGATGCATGAGTTCGTGGTGCTGAGAAGCGCGGAAAGCAGCAAGCAGACGGCTTTGGCGCGCTTTGACGGCGAACGCCTGGTGGCGCTGAAATATCTTGACGAGCGGCCGTTCGGCGTGACCGCCCGCAACGTGGGCCAGCGCTTCATGCAGGAGGCGCTGATGATGAGCAGCGAAGAAGCGCCGCTTGTCATCGTCAAAGGCGCCGCCGGTACGGCGAAGACGTTCTTTTCCCTGGCGGTGGGGCTGCATAAAGTGCTGGAGTTCAAGCACAGGGAGTACACCAAAATACTCGTCTGCCACCCCAACGTGAAGTTCGACGAGGACATCGGCTTTCTGCCCGGCAGCGAGAAGGAAAAGCTCGCGCCCTTCATGCGCTCCGTCATAGACAACCTCGAGATCCTGGTGGACAGCGACGAAAAGGAGCGCTACCGCGACCAGAACGAATTGAACGGCAAGGTGGATGAGCTGTTCGCGCGAAACGTCATCACCACCGAGGCCATCGCCTACATCCGGGGCCGCTCCATACAGCGCAACTGGGTCATCATAGACGAGGCGCAGAACCTGAGCCCCAAGCAGGTCAAGGGCATCGTGACCCGGGCGGGGAAGGGGACGAAGCTCATATTGTTGGGCGACCCGGCGCAGATCGACCACCCGTACCTCGACAGCCGCACCAACGGCCTGTGCTATGCGTCCGAGCGCATGAAGGGCAGCCCCTACTGCTGCCAGCTCACCATGAGCGACGACGAGTGTGAAAGAAGCCCCCTGGCCTACGACAGCGCCACCCGTATGCTCTGATCGCGGAATGATACCTAGCCGGATGTGCTTCCAAAGCATAACGACCCGGAACAAACAGAACGCCCCCAAAGCCCTGCGGCACCGGGGCGGGAGCGCCCGAAACCGCCCGATTTGCGGGGGATTTCGGGCGCTTAAAAATGGGTTGACAACCCCTGTTCCAATTCAGTATAATAGTCACTGTCGCGGTAGTGCTGGAATTGGCAGACAGGCACGTTTGAGGGGCGTGTGCGCGAGCGTATGGGTTCAAGTCCCATCTACCGCACCATATTGAACGACGGTTGATGATTTGGAGCACTCTTTCTGGAATGTCCAATTATCGGTCGTCGTTTTCTATACTCAAACCTAGTATTTATGCGGGTTTGTATGTTTTATATTTCAGGGATTAACTTGCCCACTTGATATACAAAACAATAAATCTGAGAGAACAAAAAGTAAAAAAGTCAACTTCCGAACACGCTTGTCTAATTTGCTTCCCGTTTTTGCTTGTCATAAAACAAGGCTTCATAGGAATTTGGCGTCTTATAAGCCAATGTAGAATGTGGACGCGCTATATTATAAAAGTCTACGTATTTGCTGATACGTTCTTTAAATTCGGCTATTGAATGGTAGTTGGTACGAAAAAGTTCTTCTTTTTTCATACCGGAAAAGAACGCTTCCATGACAGCATTATTGCGGGGTCTACCCGATGGCGAAAATGACTGTTTTATATGGGAGGCCTTTAATAGCTTTTGGAAGGCATGCGACGTATATTG
>DATMXR010000174.1:0-15092 GCA_035561315.1 Feifaniaceae bacterium | reverse complement strand
ACCAAATATGAAATAAAAAGAAATCGCGTCCTGTTTTTCTGATTAGGTATAAGAGCCCTTTTAGAGCTTACGGCGCAAACAAAAGAGACTGTCTTTTGAGACAATATCCCCTTTTCTTACATTAGTCGTATCTTATCTTGTCTGTCTGATGCTGCATTGATTTTAGACCGTGCTTAGCAAATGTTACGCCGCTGTCCCGCCCAATACCCGGAACAATTCCTTCAGCACGCCCTCCGCGTCCACATCCACGCACGCTTTGATATCCGGCCCGTCAAAGGGGCGGCGGCGCCCGTCCGCCACGATCTTGCCGCGGCAATAGTCCCCGCCGCATTCCACATGCGCCCGGAAGGGGCGGATGGTAAAGAGCGCCGGGCGCAGCGCGCAGATCATTGCGGAAGGGTCGTGCAGCGGGCAGTCGCCTTTCGAGCCTTCCACCCTGCGGTAAAAATCCATATAATGCCGCGTGGCGGCCTCGATATATTCCCAGACGGGCCGGTTTTCCGGCGAGGCGGCAGAGAGGGAAGCCTGTATCTGCTCTGTGGTCAGGCGGGTCTTTGTGGTGACGTCAAGCCCAGCCAATGTAAGGGGGATGCCGGAGCACAGCGCGTACTCCGCCGCCTCCGGGTCGCCAAATATATTCGCTTCCGCGCAGGGGGAGACGTTGCCGGGGGCGTAGATCGTGCCGCCCATCGAAACGACGGCTGCAATATCCTTTTTTAAGGCGGGATATTGCATCAGCGCTTGGGCAAACGTGGTCAGCCTGCCCAGCGTGACAAGCACCAGTTTGCCGCTGTATTCCTTCGCAACGCGCGCAAGGAAATCTCCCGCGGGTTCCGGAAGCAACTGCTGCGGCGATGGGGGCAATATGACCCCGCCGATGCCGTTTTCGCCGTGCACGCCCGCGTCGGTCTCGCCCGCGCCCCTGCCGCCAAGCGAACGGGACGCGCCCAAGACGACCGGTACTTCATAGCCGGGGGAGGCGAGCTTTATGATGCGCAGCGTGTTTTGTGCCGCCTGCTCCGCATTCGTATTGCCATAGCTTGCGATGATGCCGTGTACGCGTATGGCGGGGTTTTTAAGCGCGTATAAAAGGGCGATGGAATCGTCTATGCCCGTGTCCGCGTCGATAACGACGCGCAGCGGTTCCCGAGTGCTCGTCATAGAATCAATATCCTTTCACAGCCCGCCCGCCGCGCGATGCGCGCGAGGGCCTCCAGCTCGGCGTCATCCGGCACGGCGCAGGCTTCATACGCGCCCCGCACGCCCAAGGGGCGGAAGCGGATGAGTTTGTAGGCAATGGGGCTTCCCGCTTTCCAATAGGGGGAGAGGATGCGGCATACCTGTTCCACGGTATCCGCGTTGGGCAGGGCGTTTGGCACGACTACGGTGCGCACCTCCGTCAGCTTTCCAACATCGGCAAGAAAACGGAGGTTTTTTAATACCATATCGTTTGCTTCCCCCGTCAGCGCGGTATGGGCGGCAGCGTCAAAGCATTTGACGTCCAGCATCACGCCGTCAGAAACGGATAAAAGCGCCGGATCGGCGGAAAAATCGTAGCTGCCGTTGGAATCATAGAGCGCCGTCAGCCCGAGCGCCTTTGTTCCTTTTGAAACCTCATACAGAAAATCCCGCCACAGCGTACACTCCCCGCCGGAAAACGTGACGCCGCGGATAAAGGGGATGTTGCGCTGTATGCGCTCCAGCGCCTGCTCCGGCGTCATCCGGGTGATTTTCGGGGACGCTCTGTACGTGCAGGCGGCAAGGCAGGCGTCGCACGCGCGGCAGAGGGAAGCGTTCCAGAGGACTGATCCATTCTCCATGCGCAACGCGCCTGCCGGGCAGGCCGCTACGCAATCCCCGCAATGGACGCAGGCGTTTATGGTCTCCGGGTTATGGCAGTAGCCGCAAGTAAAATTGCAGCCCTGCAAAAACAGCGCGGTGCGGTTTCCGGGACCGTCTACGCTGCTTTGGTCTATGATGCGGTTGACGGGTGCCAATCTCATAGTGTACGGACTTTCCGCTCCAGTATTTTGCCGTTTTTCACTTCGCCCAGGCCCCACAGCGCGTTATGCTGCTGCACGGCCTCCCCGCGCGCGAGCTTTTCCATATCCGAGCGCTTCACAAGATACCCGGTGATGCGAATGACGTCCGCATCGCTCGCGTAGGTGGAAAAATAGCGCATGCCCACCGAGAACGCGCCGCGGATGATATCCAGCAGGCTGTCCGGGTTGTTTTTGAGCGTCACCTCAAACGGGAAGATATCCCCCGTGCCCGAGCGGAAGTACGGGTGGAACATGCCCGCGTGCCGCAGGTGCTCGTACAGCGGGATTTCCTCGCCGATGGGGATGCGCGCGCCGGGGCTGGTGCCGATATCGCTGTCAATCCCGACCTGCGCGTGCAGGGAGTAATGGCCGGAGCTTACTTCGCAGTACGGGCAATGATGCGCCTCAATCAATGCCGTAAGCCGCTCCATGACGGCGACGCCCAAAGCGTCCGCCTCCTTGCAGTGCCCAAAGCGGAACGCTTTGCCCGCCTTTTCGCACAGCGTATTCACGCACTCCGCAAGGCCCACCATGCCGAACATGCCGGTAAACAGCTCGCGCTTTAGAAACCCTTCCTGCACCATAAAGTTGGAGCGGAAAAACAGGCTTTCCTCCACCAGGAATTTGATCTTCGCGTCCATAAAGGCGTTGATCGCGGATACCGCGTCCGGCAGCACGCGGGAAAGGAAAGCCTCCTCATCCTTCGCCTGCTTCGCGGCCTGATGGAGGTTGAGGCGGCACAGCGTATACGCCCCGCCGCCCACGGGCAGCAGGTTGTAGCAGCTCGCGATGCCGTATTCCGCCGGGTATTCGTTTTGATACGTCCTATGGTCCGCAAAGCTGGGGTTGGCGTAGGCGAGCGCGTTCCTTATGCATTTGTCGGCAAACGCGTCCGGCGTAATATCCGGGTCATACAGCAGCGTCATGGCGGGGACGGCGTTTTGCAGCTCGTACCCGCAGTCCAAGAGAATATTGCCCGCCCGGGTTTCCTCCGGCCCGATATTGGCGTGCGCGTAGGAATCCGATATGGTGCGGTCCATAAATATCAGAAAATGCCGGATCAGGCGGCGGGCCTCGTCCTCATTTTCAATAAACGGGTCCAGGAGCCGGTCCAGCCTTCCTAAATATACCGGGAAGTTGGTGACGGAGGGGACGTGGCGGTAGAACATTTTCAGCGCTTCGATGGCTTCGAACAGGTCCTTAGGCGGCTCGATGCGCAGAAATTTGCAGCCTTCCTGCATCAGTTTGGCGTAATCCGGCAGCAGGTAGCGCGGGCAATAGGGCGCGTAACCTTCCCCAAGGTCGGAGATTACGCCAAGCTCCGTGAGCCGCTCGTACCCTTCCGGTATGGGGAACGCGGAAAACGCCTGCGCGGGCAGGCGGGAAAGATTCATCATCGCCTGCTCGTGCGTAAGCGAAGTATCCTTTATAATACGCAGCGCGTTTTCGGACGGGGGAAAAAATAACGGCATGGGGTTCATCCTTTCTTAGGCGGTCTTTCTTACTTTTATTATACAATCCCGAGGGGGAATTGCAACGCCCGAAGGACACGCCGGATAGCCATTTATCCCGCAATCGGCCGGGCGGCCAATACGGCGGCAATCATCGGAGCGAATATCGGTTTTTTCATGTTTTTTGCCACCTTTTTAATAAATAACGCGGCGGCGACTCGATTCGTTGCAGGAACGGACGGCGGCCTTTGTTTTACTGTTGCCGGAGCCTCCGGTATGGGTGTATAGTGGGGGAAACGTATTTTTTCGATACAACGGAGGGCGCAGGAAACCCTGGAGCTATAAAACCCTGCGGCAAAAACATGGAATTAAGAACAGCCGCCATACAGGATATCCCGCTCATCAGCCGCATCCACGCCGCAAGCTGGAAAGCGGCGTACAAAGGCATGATTCCAGAGGCGTATCTAAATACCCTGCCGGAAGAGTATTGGGTGGAGCCGTTTACAAATTGGCTCCGGGCCGGGGAGCTTCAGGCGATCATCGCGTGGGAAGGGGATACGCCCGCGGGCTGCGTTTCCTTCGGGAAGCCGGTCAGCGTTCCGGATTTGGAGCGGAACGAATTGCCCGAAGGATGCGGCGAGGTGCGCTCGCTCTACATTCATCCGGATCATATGCGCCGCGGCTATGGAAAGGCGCTCCTTCGGGCGGCAGAGCTGGAGCTCCGCATACGCGGGTTTTCACATTGCTGCCTATATACATTGGAACAAAACAAAATCGCCCGCGCGTTCTATGAAAAGAACGGGTATGTGATGGACGGCGGGACAGGCTCGTATGAAATCGCAGGCAAAGCCATTACGGACCTGCGGTACGTCAAATCCCTCGCGTGCCCCTGCCCGCGCCGCTGTAAGACGCACGGGGACTGCGAAGCGTGCAGGGAAAGGCATAAAAAGAAAAAGTACCCCTGTTACTGCCTGCGCTGATTGAGCAGGTTTCTTCTGCCTGCGCTAAATCCCCGAACTCCCGCATAGTATTTTTCAAAAGGGATTGGGGGGGAACGCAATGTCCGTCTGGCCCAGCAGTTCCGGCGAATTCGATATCAACCGGACCGTGCTTTCCAACGATATCAACCGGCTTCTGGTGAACAACGCGCACTGGACAAGGGAGTATATCCTGATCTCCGCATATGAGGCGGGCGAACTGGAGGCGGTGGCCGACCAGCTCGTACAGAGCGCCGTCAATATGGCGCGGTTCTTTGGCGGGTATTACGGGCAGGAGCGGGCCGCCGTGCTCGAAAGCCTGCTTTCGGTGTACAACTACTACGCCATCCGGACGATCGACGCCCTGCGGGCAAACGACCCCCAGCAGGCGGAAGAGATGCGCCGGGAGTGGAGCGATTCCGCCGAAGCCATTGCGCAGTTTATGTCCGAGCAAAACCGGAATATCGATCAATACGCGCTGCAGGCGCTCTTCCAGAACCTCATCGAGCTGACGGAGGAGGAGGCGACCCAGGTGTTTTCCGGCGAGTATGCGGCGAGTATTGAAAAATATATGGAAATCATAGACTATGTGGTGAATATGGCGTGGGATATCTCCTCCGCGATCAGCAACGTGGTGCGGCCGGACCTGCCCAAGTTTTAAAAGCGTGCTTTACCGTGATTGCGGCTTGCCAATCCTTATGAACGCGCCTGTTTGAGAAAAAGAGCAATGCCGGACGAGCTTTGAGGGCGGAAAGAGCAGCGCCCCGCCCGGGAAACGGGCGGGACGCTGCTCTTTACTTTCTGGCGTTCCCGGCGCGATTCGAACGCGCGGCCTTTCGCTTAGGAGGCGAACGCTCTATCCTGCTGAGCTACGGGAACCTATTCTTTATTGCTGCGCTTACTCTTTCGGGGACAAACGGCCAGAGAACAAGATTGCGCAGCGTGGATATTATACAACCCGGCGCGCCACATTGTCAAATCCGGCCTTGCTGTGTTATGTTGGGAAAAAGGGCATGGAAAGGAGCGGAAATGATGAACCGCATCAATATCATCTGCCTGGGCGTGAAGGATATCATAAAATCCCGCGCGTTTTACGAGGGCCTGGGCTTTGTGACGCCAAATAAGGAAGCGAATCCGAGTGTCGTGTTCTTTCAAAACGGCGGGACGCGGCTGGAACTGTACCCGCTTGACCTGCTTGCGGAGGATATCGACGCCCAGACCCCGCCGCCCATAGGCACGGGCTTCGGCGGGATAACGCTTGCGTTCAACGCCGGGAGCAAGGAGGAGGCGGACGCCGTGTTCGAGCGGGCGGCAGCTTTCGGCGGCAAGATCGCGAAGCCGCCGCAGCGGGCGTTCTGGGGCGGATACAGCGGGTATTTCCAGGATTTGGACGGCTATTACTGGGAGGTCGCCTACTGGGAAGGCTGGAAGTTCGACGCGAACGATATGATCGTGATCGAGTAGCAAAAAGGCCGGACGCGTCGCGCCCGGCCGTCTGCTATCTACTTGCGTTCCAACAGCGCCGTCACATCCGCCGCCGTGATCTCGTCAAACGACTGAATCACCCGGTCCGCCCGGGAGACATCCAGCTTCACCTGCTCCGGGTTGGCGTAGCCGATCACTTTCATGCCCGCGGCCTTGGCCGCGGCGATGCCGTTCGGGGAATCCTCGAACACCACGCAATCCGCGGGGTCAACCTGAAGCCCTTCCGCGGCGTGCAAAAATACGTCCGGCGCGGGCTTGGGGCTGCGCACAAATTCCATGGTGGAGATTTGGTCCACATGGCCTGAAGCGCCGTTGTTTTTGAGCACGCTTTCCACATTGAAAAGATAGTTGGACGTCGCGACGCCGACCAGAAAGCCGCTTTCTTTCAGGTGCCGCAGCAGATCGAACACATGCGGCATGGCCGGGATATCCCCCGCGGCGAATAGGATGCGGAACGCGTCGGTCTCCTCCTCCAGCAGTTCTTCCGGGGTGACGGAAAGGCCGAACTCCTCCGCAATCGCTTCATAAATCAGGAGGGAGGGCGTGCCGCGGAACTTTGTTTCGTGTTTGTCCGTGATCGCGATGCTGAGCTTCTTCGCCAAAGTCTGGTGGTATGCGTCGTAAACCGGTTCGGAATTGACAAGGACGCCGTCCATGTCGAATATGACTGCCTTAGGCAAGCGTATGGCCCTCCGTTTTTAAATAGTGCAAAATATCGTCCATGGGCCGCAGCGAGTTCTGCGCGCCGACCGTCATGGCGGCCATCGCGCCGCAGGCGCTGCCCAGCAACATGCTTTTTTCAATGTCCCAGCCGTTCGCGGCGCCGTAAGCGAGGCCCCCGTTGAACGCGTCCCCCGCGGCGGTGGTATCCGCGGCCCTGATGCGAAAGGCCTTTTTCATCACTTCCCGCGCCCCGTCATAATAATACGCGCCTTTGTCGCCCAGCGTGATACAGACGTTCTTTACGCCTTTTTTCAGGAACCATTCCGCGTTGGCGCGCGCCCATTGTGTAAGCGGCAGATCGGCGCGCAGTATGCCGGTGTACGCTTCGCTTTCCGTTTCGTTGGGGGTGATATAGTCCGCCAGAGTGAACACGTCCTCCGGCAGGGGAACGGCGGGGGCGGGGTTCAGTATGGTGGTGACGCCCAGGGACTTGGCGGCGGAAAGCCCGTAGGCCACCATATCCGCGTTGATCTCATTCTGGGTGATGAACACGCTGGAGTCCTTTATGCGCTCTTTTGCAGAATCCACTATTTCCCGGGTAATAGCCTTGTTTGCGCCCGCATCGTATACGAGCATGTTGTCCCCGTTCGTAGTATCCACATAAATGACGCAGCAGCCTGTACGCCGGTTTGGCAACGTATAGAGGAATGTATCGTCCACGCCCTGGCCTTTGAGGTTTTCGCGCACGCTTTCGCCCTGCGCGTCCGCGCCGACGCAGCCGATAAAATAGGTGCGCGCGCCCAAAAGCTGCGCCTGCACGGCCTGGTTGGTGCCCTTGCCGCCCAGGTACATGTCCGTGCCAAGCCCGTCCACGGTCTCGCCCACATGCGGAAGCCGCGAAGCCCTGGCCACGATATCGGAATTGATGCTGCCCAGTACGGAAATGGTAACGCTCATAACCTATGCTCCTTGCCTGTTGGATTTGTACAGGAATAGCCCCTATAAAATCTAAGGAATTTTGCATGCCGGTGCGGAGAAACCGGCCCTTGTCCAACTATGAATTATATCTGAAAACGGGTCTTTCCGCAACGTGGGGCGGGGAGAAAATGGGCTGGAGGAATGTACGTTATGATTGTACTGGTATTTGGCGGGATGTATAATTGCCATATTAAGTGATTGCTTCGCTATCCACAATTTATAAGGCAGGGACAGACCTGACATGCTTACAATATTCAACCGCAAAGAACTCATGACCACTTATTCCCTGGACCAGCAGGCCAAGATAAGAGAACGCTTATCCGCCCACAATATTGCCTATACCGTAAAGACTGTCGGCAGAAGCGATACAAGGGGCAGGACGGGCTCGTTCGGTGAAAATCCGGCCGTACATTACGGGTATATCATATTTGTGCATAAGAACGATTACGAGAAGGCGCAGGGCGTACTTGGCGGTCATTTATGAGTACCTGCCGCGCCCCTGCGCACCAAACTTGACCTGTACTTTTCTTGCATCTCCAATCATAATGCAATACTATGGAAGCGAACATGAAGCCCGCCGTAAAGGTATACTCTTTACGAGCGGGAACAACGTTAACCGGATTGGAGAAGAAACGATGTCTAAGGTATTCGATCAGCCTTTTGAGGAAGTTGTCAAAGCGCGCTATTCCGTCAGAACATATTCCAGCAAACCGCTGTCCGGCGAGACGATTGGGCAGATAGAAGCCTATATCAAGACGCTATTTAATCCGTTTGGGCAAAGCGTCGCGTTCAGGCTCATCGAGTCTGCGCAGGCCGTCAACGCCAAACAGCTGGGCACCTACGGTATGATCAAAGGAGCCAGCCATTATATCGGCGTCACGGTGAAAAATACGGAGGGCGCTTTGGAAGCGGTGGGCTATGAATTTGAAAAGCTCATTCTCTTTGCGGCGTCATTGGGCTTGGGCACGTGCTGGCTTGGCGGCACGTTCAATAAAAGCGAGTTCTCAAAGGCGATGGGCGTCCAGCCGGATACGCTTTTCCCCGCCATTTCCCCCATCGGCTGGCCGGAAGGCAAACGGTTGCAGGAGCGCGTGGTCAGGCGCTCTATACAAGCGGACCGGCGCAAGCCCTGGAAAGACCTGTTCTTTAACAACGGTTTTTCGGAGCCTTTGGCGGAGGCCGATGCGGGCGCGTATGCGTTTCCGCTGGAAATGGCGCGCTTAGCGCCCTCCGCATCCAATAAACAGCCTTGGAGAATTGTGCGGACCCAGAATGCGTTCCACTTCTATGAAGCGAAAGCGGAAGGATACAGCGACAGGGCGGGCTTTGACATACAGCGGATCGACATGGGAATCGCCGCATGCCACTTCCACCTGGCCGCCATGGAAAAGGAATTGAATGGGGAATTCCAAAGAATGGAACCCCAGCTTGCCGGGGTGACGGAGAATACGCATTATGTGTTCTCGTGGATTTGCGCTTAAGCGCATCATCCTTTACGCTCTCTCAAATCAGCAACAAGAGGCCGAATGGCCTCTTCCGGCGTTTTCCAGTGCTTTCATAGCAGGGCGCTCCGTTGCCCTGCTATGAAAGCAATTAAGAGACATCCTATAGGCTTTCAACCGCCGCCAGCGACATGCGCGGTGGCGGCGGAAGGCCTTGCGGGGCGCAAGGCCTTCCTTGCAGGGACAACCGCCCGTGCCGTAGGCACAGGTTGTTCCTGTAATCTCACAAAAGCAAAGACCACCCTTTGAAAAAAGGATGGCCTTTGCAACAGGAGAGACCGGCGCCGGACAATGGCGGAATGCCCGGCGCCCGCGTCAGGCGCGCACATAAAGCTACCCGCGCCTGGCGCAACGGGCCTGCCGAAACTAATCGGCAGGGCCCGCGGGCCGTTCATTGGAACTTGAGCTTCAGATACGCCTGAATGAGCGCGGCGCATTTTTCCCGGCCCAGCGCGGCGCTGTTGAGGCACAGGTCGTAATGGTCCGCATTGTTCCACTCCTGCCCGGTAAAGTACCGGTAATACGAGGCGCGCCGCTTGTCTGTCAGCTGAACAAGCTCGGCCGCTTCTTTTTCTTCCATATCGTTCAATTGCATGATCTGGCGGACGCAGACGTCGCGCGGGGCGTAGATGTATACGCGCACGACGTTCTTAAAATCCCGCAAAATATGGTCCGCGCAGCGCCCGATGATCACGCAGGGCTGCTGCTTGGCAAGCTCGCGGATCACCTTGGCCTGGTAATTGAACAGGTTTTCGTTGGAGATAAAATCTTCGCTGTCCGGCGGCAGCACCTCGCCGTTTTCTACGCGCTTTGCGGCGCGGATAAGCATCTTAAGGCTCGGGGTCTCATCCGCCTGGCCGAAGAACTGCTCGTGTATGCCGCTGGCGTCGGAAGCGAGGCGCAAAAGCTTGCGGTCAAAGAAATCCACCTGGAGCTTGGAGGCAAGCTCCCTGCCGATCATGCGGCCGCCGCTTCCGTAGCCTCTTGCTATCGTGATAACGAAATGGTCCATACCCAAGCCCTCCTTTGCGCTTGTATTTAAGTTTATGCGCCCAAGTACGCCTGGCGCACGCGGTCATCCTTCAGAAGCTCGCAAGCGTCGCCTTCCATGGAGATCGCGCCCGTTTCAAGCACATAGGCCCGGTCCGCTATGGAAAGCGCCATGCGCGCGTTCTGCTCCACAAGGAGTATGGTGATGCCCGCCGCGTGCAGGGTTTCGATGATGGAGAATATCTCCTTGACCAGTATGGGGGAAAGACCCATGCTGGGTTCGTCCATCAGGAGGATCTTCGGGTCGGTCATCAGCGCCCGGCCGGTCGCCAGCATCTGCTGCTCGCCGCCGGAAAGCGTCCCCGCAATTTGTTTATACCGCTCTTTCAGGCGGGGGAAACGGGCGTACACCTTTTCGCGGTTCGCTTCCACGCGCGCTTTGTCGTTTAACGTGATCGCGCCCATGTCGAGGTTCTCCGCCACCGTCATGCGCTGGAACACATGGCGGCCTTCGGGCACGTGGGACATGCCCAGCGTGATGATTTTCGAGGGCTCCACCGTCCGCAGGTTGTGCTCGTTGTACTGGATTTCGCCCGAGGTCGCGGCTTTCAAGCCCGTAATGGTATGCAGTATGGTGGTCTTGCCCGCGCCGTTCGCGCCGATCAGGGAGACGACCTCGCCGTCGTTGACGGTGAGGTTGATGCCCTTTATGGCGTGTATGGCGCCGTAGTGCACATGCAGGTCTTTGACTGTCAGCATACGACATCCTCCTGTTCGCCAAGATAGGCCGCGATGACGCGCTGGTTTTTGGAAATCTCCGCGGGCAGGCCCTGCGCGATCGTTTCGCCGTAGTCGATCACGATGATGCGCTCGCAGATCTTCATCACCAGGCTCATATCGTGCTCGATCAAAAGGATCGCGATATTGAATTTCTCGCGCACGATTCTGATGCAGTCGAGTAGCTCCGACGTTTCGGTGGGGTTCATGCCCGCCGCGGGTTCGTCGAGAAGCAGCACCTTCATATCCGTAGCGAGCGCCCGCGCGATCTCGAGCTTTCTCTGCTGGCCGTATGGCAGGTTCGCGGCGATGTAGTGCGCCTTGTCCTCCATATGAAACACCTTTAAGAGGTCCATGGCTTTTTCCTCAATGGCCTTCTCCTCGTCAAAGAAGCCCTTGGAGCGGAATATGGTTTGGACCATGCCGTATTTCAAATCCTTGGTGAACGCGGTCAGCACGTTTTCCAGTACCGTCATCTGCTTGAAGAGCCGGATGTTCTGGAACGTGCGCGCAACGCCCGCCGCCACGATCTGGTGTGTCTGCTTGCCGTTCATTTTTACGCCTTCCAGGCGGAACGAGCCCTCGGTGGGCTTGTATACGCCGGTCAAAAGGTTAAAAACGGTGGTCTTGCCCGCGCCGTTGGGGCCTATGAGCCCGACGAGCTCGCCCTTATGCAGCTCCAGATTAAACTCGCTTACGGCCTTTAACCCGCCGAAGCTGATGCCGAGGTTTTTTACTTCCAATATCGCAGGATCGTTTTTTACTTCCAATGCCGCCGTCGCCTGGCTCATGATTTTTGCACCTCCTTGCGCCCGCCGGACGTTTTTTTGAATAGGGCGGGGATTTTGTTGAGCGCGCGGGTCAGGGAGAATTCATACCCGCCCAGCAAGCCGACGGGGCGGAATATCATGACGAGTACGAGGACCACGGAATACATCAGCATGCGGTATTCCGCAAACGCGCGCAGCGCCTCGGGAAGCACGGAAAGCACGATGGCCGAGATCACCGAGCCCGTGAGCGAGCCCATGCCGCCCAGCACCACCATGATGACGTATTCGGTGGATTTGAGGAACGAAAAATCGCTGTGCTGCAGCGTGCCCAGGCCCCGGTGCGCGAATATCGCCCCCGCGATGCCCGCGAACAGCGCGGATATGGTGAACGTGAGCACCTTGAAGAACGTGTTGTTGAGGCCGACGCAGCTCGAGGCGATATCGTCCTCGCGGATCGCCATAATGGCGCGGCCGTACTTGCTGCGCACAAACGCGAACATCACGGCGACCGCCGCGGCCATGACCCAGAAGAGCACATACAGGTTGTTCATGCTGGGGATGCCTATGAGCGCCTGCCCGGCCTGGCCCTGCGCAAGGCCCTTGCCGCCCGCGAACTTGAGGTTCTGGATAATCACGCGGATGATCTCGCCGAACCCCAGCGTGATGATGGCCAGGTAATCGCCTCTAAGGCGCAGCGCCGGGATGCCTACCAGCAGGCCGAACAGCGCCGCTGCGACGCCGCCCGCCGCCATACAGATCAAAAACTGGAATATGGCGGGCGCGCCCTGGCCTGCCAGGATTCCCGCGTTGGTTAGGGCCTTGGCCAGGAGCGCGCTCGTATACGCGCCCACCGCCATAAAGCCCGCGTGGCCCAGCGCGATCTGGCCCAGAAAGCCTGTCGCGAGGTTCAAAGAGGTAACGAGTATGATGGCGTAGAAGCACTGCACGATAATGCCGCGCACGTAGCTGTCTATCAAACCGGCTTCGTTGAATACGATCAATATCGCAAATACTACAAGCAGCCCCGCAAAATTGAGGAGGGAGCCCCTGGTTTTTTCTTTTCTGTTCATCGCGGCCCTACACTTTCTCGCCGACATTCTTGCCCAATATGCCGGCGGGCTTCACGAGCAGCACGATGATGAGTATGATGAACACGATGGCGTCGGAGAACGCGGAGGTGATGATGCCGCCGGTCAAAGCGCCCATATAGGCCTTGGCCAGGCTTTCCACCATGCCGATCACCATGCCGCCGATCATCGCGCCGGGTATGATGCCGATGCCGCCCAGTACCGCCGCCACAAATGCCTTGAGGCCCAGCATGGAGCCCATCGTCGTTGTCACCTGGCTGTACTGCGCCACATACATGAGCGCCGCCACAGCCGCAAGGCCCGAGCCGATGGCGAACGTGATGGTGATGGTGCGGTTGACGTTGACGCCCATCAAAATCGCCGCCTGCTTATCCTCGGACACCGCGCGCATGGATTTGCCCATTTTGGTCTGCTTGACAAATACCTGCAGCGCGATCATTACCGCTAAGCCGAGCGCGATGGTCAGAAGCGTGTTGCCGCTGATGTTGCCGAGGTTGGGTAAGGAGAATATCGTCTTCACCTGTTTGGGCGAGGCCCCGAACAGCACCTGGGCCAAATTCTCCAGAAACAGGCTCATTGCGATGGCTGTGATCAGCGTGGACATTTTGGTGCCTTTTTTGCGCACCGGACTGTAAGCAAGCTTTTCTACCAGTACGCCCACAATCGCGCATACCGCCACGGCAATGAGCACCGCAAGCCACGGGGGCATGCCAATCGACGTCATGAGCGGTACGGTAAAGAACAGGGTGTACCCGCCAACCATGATAAAATCGCCATGTGCGAAATTGATAAGGCGGATGATACCATATACCATGGTATACCCAAGCGCGATCAGCGCATATACGCTTCCGACGCGCAGGCCGTTGATCAAATGCTGGAAGAATACTTCCATACGCACAACTCCTCTCTGTATTCTCTCCTGTTATTGTTAGGATGCGCCCGCACCCCGGGTTTATAAAGAAAGCTGCGTCATAAAGCCTGCCGCTTCGTGCCGCAGCCCCCGCCCGCGGCCGCCAGCCGCATAACGGGAAGTTTTACCAATGCCGCTTATAATTCAGCACGGCCGGAAAGGGTTTGCCTTTCCGGCCGGCCGTACCGGGCGTATGCCCGTTTTACCTTGGGTATCGGACTAGCCGATGTATTTGTAGAATGTGGGCACGCCGTCCTTGAACTCGATAACGGCGCACTTCTTGGCGGGGGTATTGGTGTCGTCCAGCGTGAAGGAGCCGGTGACGCCTTCAAAGCTCATGCCGGTCATGGCGGCGATGATGGCGGCGGTGTCGTCGGAGCCTGCGCGGTTGATGGAATCGGCCAGCATGTAGACCGCGTCATACGCGAGGGCGGCAAGGGCGTTGAGGCTTTCCGCGCCGAATTTATCGCTGTAGCCTTTGACGAAGTTCTGCACGAGCTCGGACGGATCGTCGGGCGCATAGTGGTTGGTGAAGAAGCCCTTGTTGTAGAGTGTCTTGTCTTCCACCATGGTGCCGTTGGTGCCGTCCCAGCCGTCAGCGCCTACAAAGTAGCCCTGGTAGCCGAGCTGGCGGGCCTGCGGTACGATGTAGGGCCCGATGGAGCTGTAGTAGTAGGGGGCGAATATGAGCTCTGCGCCGGAAGCGACGATGTTGGTGAGCTGGGCGGTGTAGTCGGTATCGTCCACGCCGGAGGAGCTTTCCGTCGCCACGATTTCGAGGCCCTGCGCGGGGGCGGCGGCCTTGAAGGCTTCATAGAGGCCGGCGGAGTAGGTATCGCCGGAAGCATAGAGCACGGCGACCTTGGTCACGCCGAGGTCCTTGGCGACCTTCGCGGCGACTTCGCCCTGGTAGGAGTCGCGGAAGCAGGCGCGGAACACGGTGGGCAGGCCTTCGGTCACGGTGTCGGCCGTCGCGGTCGGCGTCAGGAGCAGCATGCCTTCCTGGTTGGCCAGCGTGCCCAGGCCCGCCGTCACGCCGGAGGTGACGGAACCGATGATGGCGGAAACGCCGTCGGAAACGAGCTTATTGAACGCGTTGGCGCCTTCGGTGGAGTCGCCCTTGTCGTCCATGTAAGCGACGACTTCGAGCGGACGGCCGCCCAGTACGCCGCCCTTGGCGTTGATCTCTTCCACGGCCATCTTGATGCCGTTGGTGACGGCTTCGCCGTAAGCGGCAAGGTTGCCGGTGTTGGGGGAGATCGCGCCGATCTTTACGGGATCGGTGGAAGCGGGCGCTTCGGGGGCGTCGGTCGCCGCCGCGGGCGCATCGGTCGCTGCGGGCGCATCGGTCGCCGCGGGGGTCTCCGCGGGCGCCGCGCAAGCGAACGCGGACACCGCCATCAGCGCCACGAGCACGAGTGCAAGCAATTTCTTCATGTGATTGTCCCTCCTAATAAAT
>DATMXR010000173.1:0-12272 GCA_035561315.1 Feifaniaceae bacterium | reverse complement strand
ACCTATATGCACCTTGACAATTTCATAGCCAGCTTTCGGGAGTTATACGGGTTTGAGGGACAGTATGCCATGACGTCTGAATGGGCGAGCATACCCATCAATCAAATTGCGCACAGCGCAGCCCGAGGCAACGAGTATACGCGGTGCAGTCAAAGCAGCGCAGGAAATGGACCGGAAGCTGAGCGATTAACAATATTCCAGGAAGCTTGGAGATCATTCTTTGTCTATATCAAACGAGGAGTCCGGCTAAACGCCGGGCTCAGGTTCCAGAAGCATCGTATTGGGAGGGATTTATATAGAAAAGCCGCGCACAGCCTATAAGCATATGTTTCGGCAATATCCGGATGTAGTCAATGTCCGTACTCTTCAAAAAATGCTGGGAATCAGCCGCCATCACGCTTATAGGCTCATTACCTCCGGCTGGATCAAAGCCCGAAAGGTCGGTAAGTCGTATAAGATTCCGAAGGTCTATGTGATTAATTTTTTGCTGCAAAGCGAGGAAGCCGACACATTGGTGCAAACAAGAAACACCTGATAAGCTGTAGGTGTCGGCAGCAAGGAGAATCACTTTACCAAGGAGGCGTTACGATGATAACCGGCAGCATACAGCCGAAGAACGGCAAATACTACGCCGTGCTCAACCTGTACGATCATACGGGCAAGCGACGGCCTAAATGGATTGGAACAGGATACATGGTGAAAGGAAATAAGAAGAAGGCGCAGGAGGTACTCAATGAACTTATACGGCGGTACAGCGCGCATCTTCCACCGTCAAAGCGTGGCCAACCGGCCTGTATTAGGATGGTGGATATGACCCTGCTGGACTTTCTCCATGAGTGGCTCTTAACCCGCAAACCTCACATCCAGCCGACCACCTATCACAACTACACCAGCATGATCGAAGGGAGAGTGAGGGACTATTTCGGCCCGCAGAAAACATTGCTGGTGGAGCTCAATTATCATCAGCTGGACGATTTCTACAACTCTATCCGAAAAGACGGCTGCTGTGAGAACTCGGTGGTCAAATACCACGCAATGCTCAAGATGGCACTGGACTACGCCATCCGAAAGGAATACATTCAGATCAACGCAGCAGATCGTGCGGTGGAGAAGCCTTCCCGGAAAAACAGGTACAAACCTAGCTACTATTCCAGAGACGAACTGAGCCGGCTGCTCCGGATAGCCACGGACGATGTCTTGTATGTGCCAATCGTTCTGGCAGCCTACTACGGGCTGCGGCGCAGCGAGGTTTTGGGTATCCGTTGGAGCTCTATTGACTTTGAGAAGAAAACAATCGCAATAGAGCATAAGGTGATCGACGGGTATGCCGCTGGACAGGAGGGTTTGCTGCTGATGGATGAAATGAAAACCAAATCCAGCCGCAGGACGCTTCCGCTGCTACCGACGCCGGAGCGTATCCTGCTCGAAGCAAAGACTCGTCGGGAGAGATACCGCAAAGCGTGCCGCAAGGGCTATTGCAAGAAGTATCTGGAGTATGTCTGTGTGGACAGCTTGGGAAACCTGTTAAGTCCCGCTTTCCTGAGCTCTCACTTTTCCTATCTTCTCGAGAAGAACGGTCTGCCCCATATCCGCTTCCATGATCTGCGCCACACCTGTGCCAGCCTGTTGGTAGCGGAGGGGGTGGACATGAAGCGCATCCAGCTTTGGTTGGGGCACAGCAATTTCTCCACCACGGCCGATATCTACGCCCATCTGGACTTCGCGAGCAAGCGCGATACGGGGCGTGTCATCGGGAATCTTCTCGATAAGAGTGAGAATGTTACATCGACTCAAAATGCAAAAGAATAGCCTTGAGAGAAATGCTCTCAAGGCTCAATGGCGGAGGGCCAGGGATTCGAACCCTGGGTCGGCTCATCACCGACACGGCATTTCGAGTGCCGCACCATAGACCACTCGGACAACCCTCCGTATTCAATTTTCACCCCGCCCCGCAGGGTGGCATAGGCGTCAGAAACGTGTTAGAA
Organism: Feifaniaceae bacterium; assembly: GCA_035561315.1. Lineage (GTDB taxonomy): Bacteria > Bacillota > Clostridia > Christensenellales > CAG-138 > JAEYLA01. Next base: position 10,287 of record DATMXR010000173.1, on the reverse strand, counting down.
TAGGGCCGTGGATTCCTGAGTTCTGCGGCTCTGAAATCTCATAAATACACACGTTTCCCACACTTCGGTCCCGGATTTGCCTTCCTCGGTTTCGAGTGCAGCTCGTTGCGACCACTTCGATACTCTTCCAATTCGGCTATGCGTCCTGAAACGGGAGAATCCGCTGCAGACGCCTAGAAAGCATACCACAAGCGGAGAAAATTTGCAATATCGGCGAAAAGCGTATCCGATGGGGCTGTCCGATAAGCTGAAAGCCCCGCGGCGCGCGTCTTTAAGCTCTTTTTACCGCCATGGGAATCGCCGCGAGCAGCGCTTCGGTGAGTTCCTCCACGGTCTCCCGCATCTCGGGGGAGAGGTCCGCGCCAAACTCGATGTCCTTATACTGCAGCCCCAGCATGGTAACGTCCGTGCCGGTCTCGTTCACCAGGTAATCCGCCATGATTTTCAGCGGAAGCATGTGCGCGCTGAAGCTTGGGCCGCCGATTTCCCTGTACGGGATATCCACGATGCTGCCCGGCGCGCACCCCGCGTCCGCGGCGTCTATGATTAATAGGTGGTCGGGCGCGAACAGGCGAACGTTGCCGCTGAAGTTTTCGGGCGCGGTGCCGCCGCCGCAGATGAGCAGATCGGGATACTCCCGCGGCGGAAACGCTTCCAACAAGCGCTCTATAATCAGCATGCCCGCGGCGTCGTCCCCGCGCAGGGTGGAGCCTACGCCGAGCACCGCAAGCCGTTTTGCGCCCGCAAGCTTTTCCAAAAGGAATGGAAGCAGCTCGCTCATCAGATTTCCTTTTTGAGCGAGTCGCGGCTTAAACTTGCAAGCTCGAACGCTTCGGTGTTTTCCAGCGCCTTCTTGGGGCAGGAATCCACGCACTGCCCGCAGAATATGCATTTGTCCATCCGCACGATCGCCTTGAACTTCTTTTCCTCGCCGGGTACCTTTTCAATTTCAATGGCCGTCGCAGGACATACGCGCGTGCAGATTTTGCAGCCGATGCACTTCTCGCGGTCAAATTTCAGCGCGCCGCGGAAATGGTCCGCGACTTTGGCGGGCGATAACGGGTAGGCGATGGTGTCCGGCTTGCGGACGAGCATTTTCATCATGTAGGGGAGCATGGTCCCCGTTACTTTTCTCTTCATCTTAGAGGACTCCTTTCACGACCAGGTCGATCAGTATCTGCGCCAGAGAGACGGGGGCCAATACCTTCCAGCAGAAGCTGACCATCTGGTCGATGCGCAGCCGCGCGAGCACGGCGCGCATGACGGTAAGCAGCACGATTACAAAGAGCACCTTCACAAGGAACACAATCAGGCCCAGCGCCGCGTTCCCCGGGATATAGAACGGGAAGAATATTGCGGAAATAAGTGCCGCCATCACCACAAGCTCGCTGTCCACCGTCATGCGGAACATGGCGAGCAGGCGCCCGCTGTACTCCGTAAACGTTCCGCCGACGATCTCGGTCTCCGCGTCCGGGATATCGAAGGGGACGCGCTCGAGCTTGCCCTGGGTCGCGACAAGCGCCACGAACAGGCCGGGAATGTTCACGAGCGTCAGGAGCGGGTTGGCCTGGTAAAACGCCGTGATGCCGGAGATGGACCAGGAGCCCGCCAGGAGCGCCGGGCCGAGCAGGGACATATACAGCGGCACCTCATACGCAAAAAACTGCGTCATGGCGCGTATGGAGCCGATCTCCGCGTACAGGGAGGAGGAGAACCAGCCCGCCAGAAAAAACGTCAGCGTGGGGATGGTCAAAAAATACAGCACCACGATGAGGTCGCTTTCAAACGGGTAGACCGACTGCGTGCCCGTGATGGGGATGTACAGAAACGCCGTATACGTCGCCGCCAGAGCGAACACAGGGATCGCCTTGAACAGGAAGCGGTCGGCGTTTTTCGGCACGATGCTTTCCTTTGATACCAGTTTTATGATATCCGCAAGCGGCTGGTACCACGGCGGCCCTACGCGGTTCTGGAGCCTCGCGTACAGCTTGCGGTCCACATACTCGGACGCCAGCGAAAGAAACCCAAGGAACAGGAACCCGGGGAAGACAAGTATTTGAAACAGGGAGAGGCCCATCTTACAAATCCTTCCTGTGCGCGCTGATTTTCTCCATGTTGACGCCCTGCTTGCGGTACCAGTCGATGCTGTACTGCCTGAGCGCCTGCCAATCCATCCGCCTGTCTTCGCCGCTCGAGAAGTTCACGACCTTAATCGCACGGTCCGTGCAGGAAAAGCAGGGGTCGATCGCGGCGATCACGATGGGGACGTCCGCCAGATATCCGCCCTCGATCATATGCGTGATGGCGGCAAGGTTCCCTAAGGTCGGGGCGCGGACCTTCACGCGCTCCGGCTTATCCGTGCCGTTCGAGCGCACGTAGTGCACGTTTTCTCCGCGCGGCGCTTCCACGCGGCTCACGGCCTCGCCCTCCGGGATCTTAACGGGCGCTTTTACGGAGATGGGCCCTTCGGGGAGGTTGTTGACGATCTGGCGGATCAGCTTGTAGCTTTCCATCAGCTCCAGCACGCGCACGATCACGCGGCCGTATACGTCCGCATGGTCGTCGGTGGCGACTTTGAAGGCAAGCTCGGGGTACGCGTCGTACGGGTCGTCCCTGCGGATGTCGCGGGCGACGCCCGAGGCGCGGAGCACCGGCCCCTGCGCGCCAAAGCGCAGCGCGTCCTCCCGGGAAAGGCGGCCCACGCCCCTTAGGCGCAGCAGCATGGTCTCTTCTTCTATGGCGACCTGCATATAGTACTTGGTGCGCTCCTCCAGCTCGTCCATGCCCTTTTTGACGATATCGATCTGCTCGGGCGTAATGTCGCGCCGCACGCCGCCGATCGTGTTCATGCCGTAATTGATGCGGTTGCCCGTGATGTTCTCTAAAAGGTCCATCACGATCTCGCGGTCCTTCCAGGCGTACATGAAGAACGTCATAAAGCCGATCTCATGCCCGGCCACGCCCAGGAACAGCAGGTGGCTGTGTATGCGCTCGAGCTCCCCCACCATGGACCTTAAATACTGCGCCCTTCTGGGGACTTCAAGGCCCAGAAGGCTCTCTACCGTCTCCACATAGCAGGTGGAATGCGCGTGCGAGCAGATGCCGCAGATGCGCTCGAGCAGGTAGATGTTCTGAACGAACGTCTTGCTTTCGCAGGCCTTTTCCATGCCCCTGTGGTTATAGCCCAGCGCGACGCTTGCCGCCGCCACGCGCTCTCCCTCCAGAAGCAGGCTGAAGCTTTCCGGCTCCTCCAGCGCGGGATGCTGGGGACCAAAAGGTACGACGATCTTTCCCATGCTACCGTGCTCCTTCCGGGTCGTTTTTAAGCATATCCAAAGTCCAGTCCTTGCGCAGCGGATACTGCCCCTTGGGCCAGTTGTCGGGCAGCGGGTACTGCCTGCCTTCGGGCAGGCCGATTACCGTCACGCCCAGCATGGCCTCGAGCTCGCGCTCATAGAATGTCGCGCCGTTGTAAATATCAAGCACCGTGGGCACCGCGGGGGCGTCCTTGGGCGCTTTTGTCTTCACGTTGAGCATCACGCCGTCGTCGTGGGCGACGTGGTAAATGAACTCGTAGCTGTCGCCCGTGTCCAGGCCGGTGATGGTGCACAGGCTCGTAAACCCGAGCGCGTCGTTTAAGTAGCGCAGCACGTCAAGCAGCAGCCCGAGCGGCACCGCAAGAAATATCCTCCGTTTGGCCGTCACGGCGCCCTCCCCGGCCAGTACGGGGAACCGTTCGCGCAATTGCTCCAATACCCGGCTGTCTTCCATGGCAATCGCCTCCATTATTTTTTACGCTCCATACTGTCGATCAGCTTTGTCACGCCGTCTATGATGGCTTCCGGCTTCACCGGGCAGCCGGGGATGTACGCGTCCACGGGAATGGCGCTGTCCACGCCGCCCTCCACGCAGTAGCAGCCCTGGAACACGCCCGAGGAACACGCGCATGTGCCCACCGCCACCACGAACTTGGGTTCCGCCATCTGCTCGTAAATGGTGATGAGGCGCTCGCGCTGCTGCATAGTGACGGGGCCGGAGCAGATCAATACGTCCGCATGCCGCGGGGAACCCTTGAGCTGCACGCCGATGCGCTCCACGTCGTAGCGCGGCGTCAGGGAAGCGATGATCTCGATATCGCAGGCGTTGCACGCGCCGGAATTGAAATGGATGATCCACGGGGATTTCTGCCTCGCCCAGCGGATGATGCGGTCAACGATCATCTTTCTCCCTCCTGAAGAGCATCAGCAGCGAAAGCGCCGTCAGCGCCAGGAACAGTATGGCCGCGACGGAGATGTTCTTTACGTCCGTCGCGATCATCAGCACCGTCACGTGCATGATGGTAAAGAAAAACGCAAAGTGGAAAAACTGCGAATACTCCGGCTGGCCCTGGTTTTCCGGCACGGTCTCGCCGCAGGAGTACGGGTCGAGCTTCTTTTTAGAATCCCTGCCGCGCGCGGCGATCCGGCCGAACAGCGCGGACAGGCCCGCCGAAAGGCCTATGAATATCAGGAACACGACAGGGGGCGAAAGTAAAATATCTTGCATGGTTTATTCCTCCAATCCGCCTGGGCTCAACCCTTGAGGTTGTTGAGCTTGCGGGTATCCAGCACGTCCGTCTCGCGGTAAATGCCCAGCACGATGCCCGTGGCCACCACCACCAGCACCACCTCGATCACGATAATGGTCAGCACGTAGGCCTGCGCCTGCGCCATGTTGCCCGTCACATACCCCACCGCGATCATCAGAAGCGTGGTGCCCTTCGCTAAGATTTCAACGGAGAGCAGTATGCGCATCAGGTTGCGGGATACGATCAAACAATAGATACCCGTAACGAGCAGCAACGCAACGGCGATCAAAAACACAAGGAACAGCTCGTTCATTTCTCGCGTACCCCCTTAAAGAATACGATGTCGGCATAGACGCCCAGGAGCACGATGATTACCTGGCCCACAAGGTCCAATTGGCGCTTGTCCCAGAGGACCTGCTGCGGGGTGGAAGCGTCCGCCTTCATGGCGGCGCCGGTCAAAAGCTCGCTCACATGCGGCCAGAGCACGAAGAACAGCGCGGTCGCAAGCGTGATCAGTATGACGGGCAGAAGCGCGAAGCGCCGCGCGCGCTCCCTGGCCTTTTCCGCCTGCTCCTCGCGTGATGTGATCTTCGTCATGCTCGAGGCGCTGATGAATATGACGGGGATCAGCCCCGCGCAGACGGAAAGCTCAAACGCCGCCGCCAAATGCGCGCCCATTAAGAACATCACAAGCGAAAGGATGCCGCTCATAAGCATCATCCAGATGGCGGCCTTAATGAGGTTGGGCCGGACGATGCATAATATCGCGCAGGCCACAAGGGACACAAGCAGAAGAATGATAACGGGAAGCGACATTCGTTCCACCTTCCTTTACAGCAAGTCTTTGAACGTACCGAGCAGGAACGGCAGCGCCGCGCCCCCCAATACGTTCACCGCGGCCAGCAAAAGCTCCGCGCCCACAAACCCCGCGCCCGCTTCCTTCACATGGGCGAGCGCGTCGGGAACCTTCCCGAAGAACACCTTCTTCTGCATCAGCAGAAGGTAGGCAAGCGTAATTACGCCCGCAAGCAGCGCGATGATCGCCATCGCGGGGGAGACGCGCCACACGGCGACGATGATGAACAGCTTGCTCCAGAAGCCCGCAAGCGGCGGGATACCGGCCGTGGAGAGGTAGGCGATGACCGAGCTCCAGCCGGTGACGGGCATTTTTTCACTTAACCCGCCCATTTCGTCCATATCCGTAAGGCCGGTCTGCTGCTCTACCGCCGCGGCGTCGAGGAACAGCAGGGATTTAAACGACGCGTGGTTGAAAAAGTGCAGCATCGCGCCGAAGAACCCCAAAGCCGAGCCGGTGCCGAGGCCCAAAAGTATGTAGCCGATCTGGCTGACGCTGGAGAACGCCAGCATGCGCTTCATTTTGTTCTGGCCTATGGCGGCGAACGCGCCGACCAGTATCGAGATCAGGCCCAATACCGTAAGCAGCCTCCCTACGGAAGCGTGGCTTAAAAAAATGTCGCGGAATATGCGCATCAATACGTATACGCCCGAAGCCTTGGTGACGACGCCGCTTAAGAGCACCGATACCGGGGCGGAGGATGCGGAGTACGCGTCCGGCACCCAGGCGTGGAAGGGGACCGCGCCCGATTTGATGGCGAAGCCCACCGTGTACAATATCAGCGCGATGACGATCCCGTATGGGAACGCGCCCGCCTGCGCCGCCGCGCCGATGGCGGAAGCGGCATTTGTGAACGTGGTGTCCCCCACGAACAGGAACACGAACGCGGTGGCCGTCAGCATCGCGATGGTGGCGACGGTGGACTGGATATAGTATTTGAACGCGCCTTCCAATTCATTACGGTCCCTGCGGAAGCCGATGAGTATGAAGGAGGCGGCGGACGTGATCTCTATAAACACGTAGAGCGTGAAGAGGTCCCGCACGAGGGCGACGCCGTTCATGCCCGCCATGAGTATCAGCGTCAGGTTCGCGAAATTGTGCCGCTGATTCTGTATGGAGGCGTTGGTGATGAGGAGCGATACGAACCCGATCAGCCCGACGGTAAGCAGCACCATGGCGGAAAGCGAGTCGACCTCCATCAGGCCGATGCGGGTGTCCGAAAACACCGCCCCGGTTTTCAGGCATTCAAACAACACATAGCCGGAAAGCAGCGTCTGCGCCAGGGCCACGGCGGCCGCGCACCACACGGCGAACCTGCCCTTGATCCAGTAATATATGATATTCAGCACCACTACCGCGGCGAGCGGCATCGCTAAAAACAAAAGCACGAAGGCTTCCTCCTAAACTCTGAATTAAGGGAGCGATATCAGCAGGAACGCCGATATGAACGCGACCCCAAGCACCGTCCAGACAAGGTACGCGGCGATACTGCCGGTGTGGCGCTTGCGTATGCCGGCCGAGACCCAGCCCGTAAAGCGGACGACCGCCGTATCGTAGAACCAGCTGATGCCGTTGTTTACGGCGAGCGCCGCCGCGCAATACCCTTTCCCCAGCAGGCCGAATACGTAATACGGGTCGAATACCTTCTTTTCCGCGAGATCGTATATCTGGTGTAGGCCCGGCGCGTAGTGGAAGTGGTCCGCGGCCGATATGCCGCGCCCGGTCTTTTTGTAGCCCAGGCGGTGGCTCAGTACCGCAAGCGCGAGCACGGCGGCGGAGATGCCCGCGAGCACATAGTTCGTATGCGCGCCCGCTTCCTGCAGGTGCTCCATTTCGGGCAGGAACGTCTTAAACAGCGCGATGAGCCGGCCCTGGAACACAGCCGCGAGCACACAGCCCGCGGCAAGCGCGATCATGGGTATGAGCATCCCCCACGGCGCTTCCGTCACGTCCTTTTTGGGCGCTTCCTGCTTGCCGAAGTAGGCCGCGTGCCCGAGCTTTAAGAAGGAGACCGCGGTAAAGAACGCGCCCACCGCCGCCACAATGTAGAAAAGCGGCGCGGCGTCGAGCGCGGCGTCGAATATCAGCTCCTTGGAAAAGAAGCCGTTCGTGAGCGGGAACCCGGCGATGGAGGCCGCGGCGACCAGGAAGCAGGCGAATGTCACGGGCATCCGTTTTCTCAAGCCCCCCACCGCCTTTAGATCCGTAGTGCCCGCCTGCCGCTCCACCGCGCCCGCCGTTAGGAACAGGCAGCTTTTGTAGAGCGCGTTGTTGAGCATATGGAATAACCCCCCTATGATGCCCACAGGAAGCGCGGTGCCTATGCCCAGCAGCATGTAGCCCACCTGGCTGACCGCATGGTAGGAGAGCAGGCGCTTATAGTCCTTTTGTATGAGCGCCATCATGACGGCGAACAGTATGCCGATAGCGCCCAGCGTCATGAGCGCCGTGCTCATGGCGGAGCCGGGTTCCAAAGTATAGAAGCCGGTCGTGACGCGTACCAGGAGGTAGATGCCCATCAGCTTTTCTAAAGCTCCGGGCAGGAACGCCATAAAAGGCAGCGGCGCGTCGTCCGCCGCATCCGGTATCCAGGTGTGGAAGGGCATTGCGCCCGCCTTGCCGAGTGCGCCGATCAGCATCAGAATGAACGCGGCGGAGGTGGAGGCGTTCACCGGAAGGCGGATGCCCTCCATATTCAGCGTCCCCGCGAGCTGCGCCGTCATGCCGATGCCCAGCATCAGGCAAAGGTCCGTAAAGCCCACGATGACGATGGCCTTCACGGCGGTTTTGAAGCCGCCCGGCTGATTGTTTAACAGCATGGCGAACATCGTGCAGAGTATGCCCTCCCAGAAGAAGAGCAGCAGCACGAGGTTGTTAGATAGCACCGCGCCGTTTACGAGCGCGACCGTCAGCAGGAAAAACGCGTAGAACCGCCTGGCGCAGGGCTTATCGCGCAGGAACGCGGCGGAGTACAGCGCGACAAGCAGCGCGATGATTGCGGCCGCCAGCAGGATAAAGCCGGAAAACGGGTACAGGCGCAGGGAAAACTCCATTCCGAACCCGCCCCAGGGCAGATCCACGGCGATTTCATTCCCATAAGCGCGCAGCATCAGCCCAAGGTTTATAAGCGCCGCGCCTACGAGCAGAATTTCCTTCGCCCGCTTCACTTTCTGCGGAAGCAGGAGGAGAAGCGCCGCGAACGCCGCGGGCGCGAGTATCAAAAACAACAGAATATTGTTCATATCGTCACCGCCAATTGCCGCATAAGGCTCTCAACAAAGCCCGCGGGGATTTGAACCAGCAGGCCGCTCACAAGGGACAGCGCCGCAAGCAGCGCCACGGAGGACACCATGCCGAACGAGCCTTCCTTTTTCAGCTCCCGCTTGGGTTCGCCTAAGAATACTTTTGTGAACGCGCGCAGCAGGTATACGATGGTGAACACCGCGCCCAGCAGGAACGTGAACGCGATCCATGGGTGCCCCGCCGCGGCCGCGCCGCTGATTACCATGTATTTACTGAAGAAGCCGCCAAACGGCGGGATGCCCATCACGGAGAACGCGCACAGCAGGAAGGATACCGCCGTGACCGGCATGGTCTTTACTAACCCGCCCAGTTCCCGGATATCCTTGGTGTGGTACGTGTGCTCCACGATGCCCGCGCACAGGAACAGCCCCGCCTTTGAGATGCCGTGCATCAATATATAGAGGATGCCGCCCGCGGCCGCCAGTTCCCCGCCCACGGAGAGGCCCAGGAAGATATAGCCGATCTGGCTGACGGTGGAATACGCGATGATGCGCTTGATGTCGTTCTCCGCGGCCGCCGCGCCCGCGCACACCAGGGAGCTTACGGCGGCGATGACGGGGACCGCGGTATGCCACACGTCGTCCAATTGAAAATTCACGAGGAACAGCCGCGCGAACACGTATACGCCGATCTTCACCAGCACCGCCGCGTGCAAAAGCGCCGTCACGGGGGAGGGCGCGACGCCCGCGTCCGCAAGCCAGGAGTGAAGCGGCAGCGTGGCGGATTTTGAAAGCAGGCCGAAGAGTATGAGTATGACCGCGGCGCTTGCTATGGGCCGGCCCTTTAACGCCAAAAGGTCCGTCGTGCCGTATTGCACATAGATCATGATGAAGCCCGCAAGCATCAGTAAAGCGCCGAACACCGTGATCAAAAACGCCTTGTTTGCGCGGCGGACAAACTCCTTCTCGCGGAAGAAGCCGATGAGCCGCCAGCAGCAAACGGCGGAAATTTCCCAGAACAGGTAGAGGAATATGAGGTCCGTCGAATAGACGATGCCCATCATCGCGCCGATAAAGAGCACCACAAAAAAGTAGTATTCGCTTTGGTTACTCGCGTGCGACATGTAACCGAACGAATACCCTGCTATGACAAGCCCTACGAGCGAGGCGGATATCGCCATAAATACCGCCAGGCCGTCCGCCATAAGGCCGAAGCTCAGCCCCAGCGGCAGCGCGACCCGTATGACAGCCGGGCTTTCCAATGAGGACGGCAGCGCGAGTATGCTTAAAACAAGCGGCGCCGCCGCCATGAGGAAGGCGAGGGCGTTTCGGAGCTTTGGCGATACCCTGCCCGCTATCGGCAGCAAAAATGCGCCCAGCAGCGGTATGGCTACGGTAAGAAGTAGAAGCGTTTGACCGGTCATTCTGCCTGTCTCCTATGCGGTATTTCAACGGCTTCGCCGTTACGGCGGCCATGGACGCTTTTGTACCAGCTCGGATTTAGTATTGCAATCCTTCCTAAGGGCATACAAAAACCCATCTGCCCGTCTTTTTCCGGAGCGCATTTGAGCAGATGAATTGGGCCTTTGGGTCAATTATGAAGCTGGTATAACGCGTCCGAC
>DATMXR010000172.1:0-7747 GCA_035561315.1 Feifaniaceae bacterium | reverse complement strand
ATCGAACTCGAAGGCGGCGCGGGGTGCCGGTTTCTCGCCCCGGGGTCTTCCGGCAGATTCCTGCTTTTTGCTTCTGTCCGTCATGCGTAGCGTAAATACAAACAGAAGTATGACCCCAACAAACGTCAATCCCCACAGAATTCCAAGCGGGATGTTCCAACTGCCATTGCCAGAGCGGATGTTGAGATAATCCACAACACCCGTTGCAATCATCAGCGGCCCAAGTATGAAAGACAATGTCCGCATCATGTTGCGGTATTTTTCTTCCATGCCCTTCTTGATGTTCTCGTTCTTGAACATCTGACCCGTTTTCATTACGGCGCCATATAAAATGTAAGCGCCCAGCCCCACCTCGAAAATCACGAACATGTTGTCCATGCTGCCTCCTCCCGGGTTTCCCCGGTTTCCATAAAATAGCCGCGCAAGCGGGATATGGATAGAGTGCAACCGAACAGCCTGTTCATGCGTATTATACCAACTAAAACGAAGAAGGTGCAATGCCGGTTGCGCGCTATCCACAATGTTCAAACTTTGTTAATAAAATCTAATCCAATTTTGTCGGAAACTGCCACAATTCCGGTTGCCCGCACTTACCGCTTTTTTTCGAAAAACGCCTGCAGAAGCCGGGCGCATTCCTCCTCGAGCACGCCGCCGGAAAGCTCTATGGTGTGGTTGAACCAGCCGTCCGTAATATCCGCCACGGAACCGCAGCAGCCCGCGCGCGCGTCAAACGCGCCGAACACGATGCGCGAGACCCGGGCGTTGATGGCCGCGCCCGCGCACATGGCGCAGGGCTCCAGCGTGACATACAGCGTGCTCCCGTTCAGGCGGCCGCCTTCACGCCGCGCGGCTTCCTTGATGACGTTCAGCTCCGCGTGCGCCGTAGGGTCGCTTGCGGCCTCGCACAGGTTATGCCCCCGGGCGATCACCTTGCCGTTTTGCACCAGCACCGCCCCCACCGGCACTTCGTCGAGTTCATATGCGCGCTGCGCCTCCTCCAACGCCATACGCATAAAACGCTCGTCCATTCTGTCTACCTCCCATTTTCGCTGCCGTTGCTGTCTATGCCCCCCGGTCCTCCGCCTCGTCCTGCCGCACGCTGTTTTCCTTCACAAACGTCAGGCATTTTGCGGCGATCTCCTCCCGCTCCTGCCCGTACGGGCAGCCGTGCGTGGACCGCTCCAGATATACGGTCGTCACCGCGGCGTTTTTTGCGCCGCGTTCTATCATACCCACGCTGCTCAAATCCACGCGGTTGTCGTTGCGGGATTGGAACAGCAGCACGGGGCACATGATGTTTTCTAAGCCCCGTTTTGCAAGCGCGCACAGCCGCCGGATATCCCTTATGCGCCTTAACGGTGTGCCGACGTACCCCTGCGCGTACGGGTCGCCCTTGTATGCGGCGGGCACGTTATCATACAAATAGGGCTTGACCGCGCCGAGCGGCCCGGAAAGATACAAATACGGCTTCAGGCGCAGCGGTGCGCAGAACAGCACAACGCCGTTTACCGGCTTGCGCTCCGCAAGGAGCATGGCGAGAACCCCGCCCATGGAGTGCCCCAGCACAAAAATATCGGCGCATCCGGCCTCTTTGAGCTTTTCGTAGCCTTGCTCCGCGTCGCGCAGCCAATCCGTATGGCGCTGCGCGTTCATATCCTTTAAAGAGGTCCCGTGGCCGCTGAGCATGGGGGAATACACCGTATACCCCTTTAAGGCGAGCGCGTCCGCGATAAAACGGACATTGGCGGGCGTGCCGGTGAACCCGTGCATCAAAAGGCAGCCCACAGCGCCGCCCTTATGAAAATACGGCCGCGCAAGCGCGTCAAACGCCTGCAGCGTATCCGGCCTGATCCGTCCCGCCATGTGCCACCTCCCATGCCGCCAGGAACGCGCGGGTACCTAAGGAGTAGTATATCATCTGCGGCAGGGCGCGTAAACGGCGGCGGCCGCGGATTTCAAACGGTCTTTTTTCGTGCGGGGTCCCCGGCCGGCCGCAGAAAGAAGCATCCGGTCCCGACGCGCGCCTCTATTATAGCACAGTTCTTCGGGCCGCCGGTAAAGTCTTACGGCCAAAATGCGCATTGCGCCCCGACGCCGCGCTGAATTTTACAGGACGCGGGCATAAAATTTTACCGCACGCGGCCCGTTGCGCTATACATTCCTCCATATGTTTTCTATAATAAGGTAAGGCGCCCCGTTGAACCACATCTTTTTCAGGAAGCGAGGAACCCGCATGCAGACAAAACAAAAGCGGTTTACCAGGACGGAAACCGCGTGGATGCTCTATGACTGGGCCAACTCCGCCTATTCCATACTGGTGGCGGCGGTGCTGCCGCTGTTTGCCAGCTCCATGGCGCAAAGCGCGGGGGTATCCAATGTGGCCCATACGGCAAACTGGGGCTACGCAAGCTCCATTACCGGCCTTGTCGTGGCCGTGCTCGCGCCGATACTGGGCTCCATCGCGGATTACCGCACGCTTCGTATGCGCCTGTTCGCCGCATTCTTCGCGGTGGGCGTGCTATCCACGGGGCTGATCCCCGTCACAAATTCCTATGTCGGCCTTTTGATTTTATACGGAATCACAAACTTCGGCTTTTCGGGCGCGAACGTGTTTTACGACGCGTTCCTTGTGGACGTCACAACGCCCGGGCGCATGGATAAGGTCAGCACCTGGGGCTTTGGCCTGGGCTATATCGGCGGCAGCACGATCCCGTTCCTGTTGAGCATCGGGCTCATCATGTTCGGCCCCTCCATCGGCGTGAGCGAGCTTGCGGCCATGCGCATCTCCTGCCTGATTACCGCGCTGTGGTGGGCGCTGTTCACCATACCGTTCTTCCGGAACGTGCGGCAGGTGACCGCCATCGAGCCGGAACCGCATATGATCGTGAACAGCTTAAAGCGCCTGGGCGGCACGTTCCGGGACATCAAAAAGCACAAGAACCTGTTTATTTTCCTGATCGCGTATTTCTTCTATATCGACGGCGTGGGCACCATCATCAAAATGGCCTCCACCTACGCCGCGGCGCTCGGCCTCGATACCACCAGCATCATACTGGGGCTGCTGCTTACCCAGGTGGTCGCGTTCCCGTGCTCCATACTCTACGGCAAGCTGTGCGAGAGGTTTTCCGCAAAAAAGATGCTCTATTTCGGCATCGCGACCTACCTGCTCGTGTGCGTGGTAGGCTTTGTGATGGCGGAGGCGTGGCAGTTCTACCTGCTTGCGGGGCTTGTCGGCACCGCGCAGGGCGGCATCCAGGCGCTTTCCCGCTCCTACTTCGGGAAGCTGATACCGGATAAGCGCCGCGCGGGCGAATTCTTTGGGCTTTATAACATATTCGGCAAGTTTGAAAGCGTGATGGGCACGGCGCTGATGGGCGCGGTGATGTCCATGACCGGCCGCGTCAACGACGGCGTCATCCCCGTGGCCGTCACGTTCATCATAGGCGCCGTCCTGCTGTTCTTTGTGCGGGAGGATAAGGCCGCCTGATTATCTTTCAGGAGAGTTGAATGGATTACCGGAAAGCGGACCGATATTCGAACATTCTTATCATTGCGGCCCTGCCGGCTGCGCTTCTGGGTTACCTGACCCTGTGGATCAGCGGCATTGCGCTGCTTTTGCTTGCGGCCGGCATATACATCAAGGCGAAGTATTGGCGCTGCCCGCATTGCGGCGCGTCGCTCCCCTGGAGAACGTTCACCGTCCCCGTCCATTGCATGATGTGCGGAGAAAAGCTTTCAGACCCGCCAAAGGATAAACCGATATGACGCAGCCTTAACAACGCTTCTCACAGCACAATAAGGCTTTCCTGTGGTATCGTGGCAGCATCGGAGAACCGGAGCGGAGCGTGGGGTCACCCCCATCCCCCGCTCCGTTTGTTTTGCCGAAATAAACAAGGAAGAGGCACGATGGCAAGGAATATGAACCCTATGATCTGCGCCGGGAGCAGGCGGGCATGCGGGCGGCGTGGGCGAAGCAGATAGTGTGGCCAAACCCCCGTCAATACCGAAAGAAATTTTGCGAGAAAAACATTTGGCCGATGCTCATATGGAACAAAGCGAGAAGAGAATCAACAAAATAAATGAACTAAAACGAGAGAGAGGGTTGTTCCTCTATGCCTCTCTACGGTACAGAAGGCCGATTGATGAATTTGCCATGAAATATATCATTCCATTTTGGGTGGTTTTAGCGGTAGTGCTCCTTCTTAGCTGGTATATCGGAAGACAAAAGCGGATTCAGAACATCACGCCCCTCTACGAAACGTTCAGTCTTTCTTTCAATCAGAAGGTCAAAAGGATTGCGCTTATTCTTCCGCTCGTTTTGATTCCGATGTTGCTGATGGAATCAAGAATATGATCGTAGGCTCCATGAAGCCCGAAGCAAACCAGGATCAGCACGATCAAGCCAAGGCGATTGGTTTCTTGCTCACCTATTTCTGGATTGTTTTGGCGATTCCCTGCCGCCGCATATTTGTTACGCTCTCGACATATCCCCGCAGTCAAAAAGAAACGGAAACATAAGTATATTCAATATCCATTATCCATTCACTTCGCGGCGTCCCTCAATTTGCTGATGATCCTGTTCTCCAGCCGCGAAATCTGCACCTGGGAAACGCCCATCAGCTGCGCGATTTCGGACTGCGTCTTGTCCTGAAAATACCGCAGTACGATCAGCTGCCTTTCCCGCGCCTCCAGCTGGCCCAAAAGCTCTTTTAACAGGATGCGGTCCACCACGAAGGTGTCCTCCGCGCCCTCCTGCTGCATGCGGTCCATCAAGGTCGCTTCCGAGCCGTCGTCATACACATGCTCGTAAAGCGAAACATGGGGACGTACGGCCTCAAGCGCCGCCGCGATATCCTCCGGCTCCGCGTCCACCTCCCGGGCGATCTCCTGTATGCCCGGATCGGTGCCGAGCGTGCGCCTTAAACGTTCCTGCGCCGCGGCCACGCGGGTCGCCAGCTCCTTGATGGAGCGGCTGACCTTTATCATGCCGTCGTCCCGCAAAAACCGCTTGATCTCCCCCGCGATCATGGGCACGGCGTATGTGGAGAAGCGCACGTTGAACGTCTCGTCGTAATTCTGGATGGCTTTGACAAGCCCCAGGCATCCGATCTGGAACAGATCGTCAAATTCAATTCCCCTGCCGAGGTATTTTTTTACGATGGATTTCACCAGCGCGGCGTTGTGCCGCACCAGCTCCTCCATCGCAAGCCCGTCCCCGCCCTGCGCGCTGCGGATGAGCGGGAGCACCTCCTCATGGGGCAGCGGCGCCGCGTCCATCATTGCGCCGCCTGCCTCTTGAATGTTTTTTTCATGGTCACCTCGGTGCCGCCGTTCACGCGGGAACTGACCGCCACCTCGTCCATGAATGTCTCCATCAGCGTAAAGCCCATGCCGGAGCGCTCCAGCTCCGGGTGGGTGGTATAAAACGGCTGCCGCGCCAGCGCGACGTCGGGGATGCCCACGCCGCTGTCCCGCACGGTGAGCGTACACGTATCCCCCTCTATGCGCCCTTCGAGCACGACCTGCCCCGTGGTATTCGCATAGCCGTGGATGATGGCGTTTGTGACCGCCTCGGATACGGCGGTGCGCACGTCCGTAAGCTCCTCTATGGTCGGATTCAGCGGCGTGATGAAAGCGCCCGCCACCGAGCGCGCGAACGCTTCATTTTGCGAAAGGCTCAAAAACTCCAGCCGCATCTGATTGTCATGCATGTCCATACCCCTCTTTTCCCCTCTTGCTGCCCGTAATACCAATCCGCATTCATTCGTTTCTCCATAGCGGATCAGTAGATACTGTTTTTCTTAGTTGAATAGCATTACGCCCGTTCCACCAACGCATACAGGCCGGATAACCGGAAGATCCGGTCGATGTTCGCCGGCACGCCTGAAAGCAGCAGCCTCCCGCCGCGGGCGCTGAGCGCCCGGTAACGGCCGAGCACCACGCCCAGGCCTGAGCTGTCCATAAAGCTTACGCCGGAAAGATCCAGCACAAGGTCCTTTACCGTAGCGTCCGCGATCAGCGCGTCCAGCGCCTCGCGTACCCTATCCGCGCTGTGGTGGTCCAGCTCGCCGGACAGACGCACCTTTAAACGCTGCCCCTTCCGGGTTGCTTCAAGTTCCATGTTCCCCTCCTCCTCCGGGCAAAAGCCCGGAACATCCCTCATTTGTGCCTGTGTTGTATTCTCCCTTGCTTGCCGCCGCTCCTTTGTAAAATCGGGGGGGCTTTTGCGGGAACTCCACTGTGTTTGTCGAAAACGCTTCCTGCGACCGGAAAAGTGAATAGAAAGATCGGACTCCCCCGTTTGCAGTATGCCCGCCGGAGGAAGGGTTTATACATGGAAAAGGGAGGGGGAGGAAAGAATTTTTTTCCGGCTATGGGTAAACAAAAACGGGGCAAAGCGCCGTGCGCCCTGCCCCGTATCCATTGCTTCCAATCCGTCAAAACCGGCGGCGTGTACGCCGGTTTTGACGCCTTGCATGGCTGCCGCGCGGAAAACGCCGCAGCGTTTTTAGGCGGCCATGGAAAACACGCAAAACGGTACGTTTTGCGCCTCGTAGAAATGCTTTAGCATTTCTACGAAATAAAGTCAAACTCCCATTCCCCCAGCCGTACCGTGCCGCCGTCCGCCGCCCCGGCGTCTTTCAATGCCTGCACGATGCCGGTTTTCTGCAAAAGCTGCTGGAAGCGGCGCATAGAGGTTTCGTCGTTCGGGTCGGTGGTATCGAGTATCTTTTCCACATCCCCGCCCGTCACCACAAACGCGCCGTCGTCCCCGCGGGTTACGGCAAAGCCCGGCTCATACTGCGGCTTTAGCTCCAGCTCTTCTTCCTCGAATTCGAGAACGGGGGGGAGGGTGCCTAGCATCCGCACCGTGGCGTCCAGCAATTGCTCCAGTCCCCGGTGCGCCGCAGCCGAAATCGCGTAGACAGGAACGTCAAGCGGCTCTAAATACTCTTTAAGCATCTCCAGCCCTTCCGCAGCACCCGTAATGTCCATTTTGTTCGCCGCCACGATCTGAGGCAGGGAAATCAGCTTATCGCTGTACGCCGCAAGCTCCGCGCGGATGCTCGCGTAATCCTCCACCGGGTCCCGCCCTTCGCTGCCGCTGACGTCCACCACATGGATGAGCATGCGCGTGCGCTCGATGTGCCGCAAAAACTCATGCCCCAGGCCCGCGCCCTCGGACGCGCCCTCGATTAACCCCGGGATATCCGCCAGCACAAAGCTTTTTTCATACCTTTGCACCACCCCGAGGTTCGGCGTCAGCGTGGTAAAGTGGTAGTTCGCTATTTTGGGCTTCGCCGCGGTCAGCACGGAAAGCAGCGTGGACTTGCCCACGTTGGGGAGACCGATTAGGCCCACGTCCGCGATGGTCTTTAATTCCAGCTCCACCTCGCGCTCCACCGTCTTTGCGCCCGGGGAGGCGAACCTGGGCGCCTGCCGCGTAGGCGTCGCAAACCTTGCGTTGCCCTTGCCGCCGCGGCCGCCGAACAGCAGCGTCTTTACTTTCCCCGCCTTGTTCATATCCGCGATGACCGCGCCCGTCTCCGCATCCCGCACCACCGTGCCCACCGGCACCTTGATAATGAGATGCTCGCCGTCCTTCCCGCGCGAAAGCTCCGCTTTGCCGTTTTCCCCGCGCTCCGCCCGGAAATGGCGCTTGAATTTGAAATCGATGAGCGTGGTCAGCCCCGCGTCCGCCACGAACACGACGTCCCCGCCGCGCCCGCCGTCCCCGCCGGAAGGC
>DATMXR010000171.1:0-4792 GCA_035561315.1 Feifaniaceae bacterium | reverse complement strand
CGCGAGATACCGGCGCGCTCGCGGCTCTACGAAGCCGTAAACGGGGTGCTGCGCTGGCACAAAGAGGGCAGGCCGTTTATGTATGCTGTCGATCAAATCCATGGTCTCTGGGATGAACGGAATCTCCACCATTGGTGCCATACGGTGCCCAACGCGATGATCGTCGCGGCAGCGCTTATCTACGGCGCGGGAGATTTCACCAAAACGCTGGGACTGGCCGTATCGGACGGCTTCGACACCGACTCCAACGGCGCGGTCGCGGGCGCGATCGCGGGTGCGATGAGTGGGCGAAGCGGAATTCCCGCCCACTGGAGGGACGCGCTCCGTGGCAAGCTGCATTCCTCGGTGGCGGGTTTCGAGTGCATGGCGCTGGAAGAGCTGACCCGGCGCACGCTGGCCGTCCGGCGTGGCGAAATCGAGCCAGACGAGCGCATCAAGCGCCGCTATGATTACCGCGAAAGCTTTGAATGAAAGAGAAACCGGAGAAACGAACATGATCGAACAAAAGACAGTGCGAATCGAACGGGGCAGCTACATATTCAGGGTCATGCATCGCATCATGGAGGGCGACTGCCAGATGGACCATGGCCCGCGCCCGGTAACGGTGGGGCCGCTGGAGGCGGATATCTATTGCGTGACAAACGCCATGTACTACGCGTTCATGCAGACAAGCGGATACCGGCCGGAAAACGGGCACAATTTTCTAAAGCACTGGACGGAGGGCAAATACAGGCCGGGCGAGGCGGATCTGCCGGTCGTCAATGTATCCCAGGACGACGCGCGCGCCTATGCCTCCTTTTATGGCAAGCGCTTGCCCACCGAGCCGGAATGGCAGTATCTCGCGGGCGGGCCGGACAAACTTCTCTGGCCGTGGGGCAATCAAAAGGATTACGCAAAGTGCAACGTCTACACCGATGTGCTGGAACCGGTGGACAGCCGTCCGGAAGGAAAATCCCCATTTGGGCTCTACAATATGTGCGGCAACGTATGGGAGTATACCGCCGAAACCTATGCGGACGATGTGGATACGCACCACTTCATCGTGCTCAAAGGCGGCGCTTACCACAATGCCCCCCATTACTGGCATGCCGAGTGTGGCGCGCTACAAAACGACAGCCACCTGAAAGTGCATTTACTGGGCGACGCCATGAACCGATATGAAACGGTTGGATTTCGCTGCGTGAAGGAGGTGTTCTGATATGCTGGCATTTGACAAACTGGCGCGCAGGTTTACTATGCAGAACGACGCGCTCCGGCTCGCGGTGGATTTTTCCAACGGCGCTGTGATCCGGGAATTGACCAACCTTCACGGCGGCGCGGCCAACCGCGACCGCGAGGCGTTCGTGCTGCGCATCTACGGCAAGGATCTGACCAGCCGTGATTTTGCGCTGACGGACGCGCTGAGTTTTGAAGACGCGACAGAGGAGCTTGTAACCCTGCTCTTTGAAAACGAGGCTGAAAAACTCAAGGTGCGGCTGCATTTTCTCAACGACCGCCGCGCGTCCATCCGCATCATCGCGCAGGTCTGGGACGGCTACAAGCTTGGCGTTCCGCATGAGAGCCGGTTCAGGCTGCCCATACTCAACGAACTGGAATGCGGCGAAAACAGCACGCTGCTGCCACCCGGCTGCCCCTTCCGCAGCCGCTCAGGCAAAAAGATCATCATGCCCCTTCGCGATTATCAGTACAGCTCGGACATCCGGCTGCCGATGGTCGTGCTGGGCGCGGACGGAAAAACCGGATTCAGCGTTACGTTCCCCAGCTTAAGCGACCTCAACAACGAGGGTTCTTCGCAGCTTGTAAATAAGTTCTTTTCCGTGATGGAGACGGAGCAGGAGATTCGCAACAGCTTTGTGCGCATTTGTCCCGACGCGTCGTTTAGCGACACGGTAGAATTACTTATCATGGGCATTACGCGCGGCTGGCCGGAGGCGTTTACGCGCTACCGCGATTTTTGGGCGAAGCCCTACTGCTTCGCGGAGTATGAAAAAACCGACCTGAAGTGGTTTAACGACTGCGCCGTACACAACTTCGTCTTTTTCTTCGGCAAGGAGGGTTTTGACCATCAAAAGATGGAGATCGACGTAGAAGGCTTGCTGGAACAGGGCGAGGCGTTCGGCGGGTACGATACGGTGACCATTTGGAACCAGTATCCGCGCCTGGGCATCGACAAGCGGACCCAGTGGAATTTTTACGACGACTTCCCGGGAGGCCGCGCGGCCTTGCGCGAAGCCGTGGAAAAATTCCATGCCCACGGCGTGGCGGTGTTTCTGCCCTACATCCCATGGGATCAGGGCCCGCGCGAGTGCGAGGGCTCCATGGGCGACGAGTTCGCCCGCATTACCGCCGAAACGGACGCGGACGGCTGGCAGCTCGACACGATGTACAGCATCCCTGTTTCCTTCCGCGAAAAGCTGAACAAGGTCCGCCCCGGCCTCGTGCTGACCTCACAGTTCCATCCAACGAAAAAACTGCCGGTGGAGCTTTTGACGACGTCGTGGGACGAGTACTGGCGCTGCGAGGCGATGCCGGAGGTGGACGTGCTGCGCTTCCTTCTGCCCATCCACCTTGCGCCTCAGATTTCCCGCTGGGCCCGGTACGAGGATAAAACCCGCCTCATCAACCGCGCCATGTTCGGCGGCGCGCCCATCGTGATCTGGCAGGATATCTTCGGGCGCTGGATGCCCTTTGCGGACGATCAGAAAGCCATGATCAAGGCGTGGAAAGCGGTGTACCTGAAATACAGGGATATCTTCCAGAAAGGGAAGCCTATTCCGCTCTACCCCACGACCGGCGAAAACCTTTGCTGCAACGTGTTCACCGACGATGGCGAGACCGCCTCGATCTATTCGTTCTACAATGATTGCCCCGAAGCGGTCGAAGGCGACTGCGAGCTTTGGCATCCGTTCCAGACTCGCGCGGAGCTGATTTTAGGCGAAGGCGCCGATGCATCTTTGAAGCAGGGCAGGCTGTTCGTCAGGGTGCCGCCATACAGCGTGGCGCAGGTGCTGGTACGCTGAGCATTCGGATTCTATAAAACATATATATAAGGTCGGGATAGAGGGCTGCCTTACATTCATCATTTTAGGCAGTCCTTTGTTTTTATTGTATTATCCCAGGCTAAACTCTTCGCCGAGTTTTCCCCAAATATCTCCGTCAAGGGTTTCGTAGAGCACTGTCAACCGCAAATGCGGCATGGGCGTGCGGGATTCCCATGCGCAAGGGTTTGGATAAAGTCTGGCAATCAGTGACAGCTACAGTCAGTGTTTTGTAGAGGATGTGCCAGGTATATTAGGCTTCTCCCATTTCGGGCTTTTGCCTATTAAAAAGTCCCGCAGCCGGGACTTTTTAATTGAGTAAAACTAGTTTTACGGGAGTATGGATTGGATAATATGACAAACAGGGATATGATTCCCCGTCAATTCTATGGTAAGATAATGCCATTGCCACCATAATCCAAACTCACGCGCATATGCGATAAACAAACATACCATTCGGAGGATCGTATGGGCGAAGCACCGTTAAAGAAACAAAAACGCCCCAAGCCACCCTACCCGCCGCTCGAGAACATCGGCTTTATGCTAAAAAAGATCGCTTTGTGGGATAAGGCGATGTATCTTTGGGGCGCGTTGGAAGTACCCGCGCTGGTGCTTCTGCCCCTGCTTTCGGTGTATATGTCAAAGCTGGTGGTAGAGACCGTCACGAGTTCGGGAAGCCCGTTGGATTTTTTGTTAATCGTTCTCGCATTTTCAGCGGCCATATTGCTGTGCAACATCGTTATAAACACATGCGGCAATATGCTATACAATAAGTCTACGCTCATAAGATTTCGCTACATAAATCTATGCAGCGAAAAGAATATGGAAACGGACTTCGGCAACGTGGAAAGCCCGGACGGCCAGAGCAAAATGAAGCGCGCCGTCAAGCTGATGGACGCCATGAAGGCGCAGACCGTCATCGGCGGTAGAGTCGAGGGCGCGCAGCAGGTGGTAGGACAGATGACGCGCCTGTTTTCCGGATTGTTTGGCATAATCACCTATGCGGCGATCATCTCCGCGCTCAGTCCATGGATCATCGCGCTGATTGTTGTCTGCACCGCCGCGGGTTATCTCGTCGACAAGCGGTTCACCGACTATCTATTCTCCACGCGCAAGATCTGGCGGCCTCTGGACGAACGGATCAACTACATCAAGTATACGCTCGACGACCCCTCCCGCGCCAAAGACGTCATCCTCTACGATATTAAGAAATGGATGGTCGATTTCTTCAGGGCTACGGCGAAGCTGCGTACCGAATGGCACTACCGCATATTCCGCCGCCACGTTGCCTCCAACGTAATGGGCGAGCTGTGCGCGCTTATCCGCGATGCGCTTGCGCTTGGATATCTCGTATACAGAATGGTCGAGCGCGGCATGCCCATATCGGACTTTGTCCTATACTTCGGCGTAATCGGCGGGTTTTCCGGACTGCTGCTGGACTTCGCCTTCCAGGCACAGGGCATCTACGAAACGGCGCTGGAGTTCTGCGATTACCGCGAGTTCCTCGATCTACCGGATAAGCTCAACCGTGCTAAGGGTGTGCCGCCCGTCAGGGAGGCCTGCGAAATCGATCTCAACGGCGTGTGCTTCAGCTACGTAGCGCCAGGGAGCAGCAACGAGCCGGATGAGAGCGCATACGCGCTCAGGCACATCGACATGCACATCAAAAAGGGCGAGAAGGTCGCCGTGGTGGGTGCGAACGGCGCGGGCAAGACCACGCTGGTCAAGCTGATCTGCGGGCTGTACAGGCCGAC
>DATMXR010000170.1:0-12940 GCA_035561315.1 Feifaniaceae bacterium | reverse complement strand
GAAGGAGCGTTCTTGGGCATCTCTCCCAACATCACCGCCCACGCAGGATGCGAAGGCACGGCGCCAGGTTCCCTTTCTTCCGTTTATGACGGCATCCGTTTAAGGGCGGATTTCGTGGAAGTGGACGTCAGGCGGACGCGGAGCGGCGAGCTTGTTCTCTCCCACGACAAGCCGTCCGAGGAAGATTCCTGCGTGCGTCTTTTTCAGGTTCTGGAGCTGGTAAAGGGGTTTAGAGCGGTCGGCGTCAATTGCGATATCAAGGAGGAAGATATCCTCCGCGACGTCCTGGATTTAGCCGAGCGGACCGGCCTCCGGTACGAACAGATCGTAATATCCGGCAGCGTTACGCCCGCGGCGCTCAAAAGCGACCCGTCCATCGTAAAGCGCGCAAACGTGCTGCTCAACATTGAAGAAGCATTAAAAGCGCTTTGCATGTCCCGCCTGCAATCGGACGCGCCCGATATCGCCGCGCTGCCGCCCTGGGAGGCCGTGCGCCGCTATATTCCGGACCCTTCGGACTATTTTGACGATCTCGTCGATACCTGCTTAAGCTGCCATGTCCGGGCGGTGAACGTCCCGTACCGGCCGCCGATCTCCGGGTTTTTGCCGCGTTTTCGCGCGGCCGGGCTGCCGGTCTCCGTATGGACGGTGGATGATCCCGAGGAGATCAAGGCCGTATTGCGCGAAGGCGTTTACAACATCACCACCCGCAGGGTGCGGCTCGCCCTTGAAGCAAGAAAGAACCACCCGGGTTAAAGTATGACCGCGCCGGGCGGCGAAAAACAACTCTCTTTTCCGCGTAAAACGCTCCGATACAGCCCCGGATACCAAAAGAAAGGGTGAAGCACATGAAATATTTGAGCCCGAAACGCTGGTTTCACCAGGTTGGCCGCAAAAAATTCATGGAGATCCTGATACTGATCGCATTCGTTTTATTCTTTTACGGCCCCCTGCTGCACCTGTTCATGCTGGCTTTCGCCAACAAGTACGAGATGCCCGCGGTGATCCCGCAGGAATTCGGCTTCAAGTGGTGGGATTATGTGCTAAAGCAGCCCACGCTGGTCAGCTCCATCTCGCTTTCCTTTTTGATCGCCACGGTCTCCACCCTGCTGTCCATGATCATCTGCATTCCGGCGGCGTACGTGCTGGCGCGGTATGATTTCCCGGGGCGCAGGGCGGTCATGTTCTCGTTCCTGCTGGGCAACGCGTTCCCGAGGATCGGCATATTCACGGCATTGGGCATCATTTTTTACAAAATCGGGCTGATGGGTACGTTTACCGGCGTGCTGATCATCCACC
Organism: Feifaniaceae bacterium; assembly: GCA_035561315.1. Lineage (GTDB taxonomy): Bacteria > Bacillota > Clostridia > Christensenellales > CAG-138 > JAEYLA01. Next base: position 11,641 of record DATMXR010000170.1, on the reverse strand, counting down.
TGCTGGGCGGCATGATGATGATGATCTGGCTCCCGGCGGGCGCGTTCCGCAGCGTCCCGCGCCAGCAGGAGGAAGCCGCGCGCGACGCGGGCGCGGGCCCCTTGCGCACATTCTTCCATGTCACGCTGCCCATGGCCTGGCCGGGGATAGCGGTGGCGGCCATGTTCGCCTTTATCGCGTCCCTGGGCGAAAACCAGGGCACGCTTTTGGTGGGGCTTCCCACTTACCGCACGATGACGGTGGAAATGTACGGCGTCATATTGGATTATCCGGCGACGGCGGGCGCGGTATTCGCGCTGATACTCATCATACCGAACCTGCTGCTGCTGTTGCTCATGCGCAAGTATGTGGGCGCCGAAACGCTGTCCAAAGGCTACAAAATGGGCTGATACCCGTTACTTGACAGGAGGAAAAACCAATGGGCACTACGAAGCTTGAGATACGCGACCTGACCATGCTCTATAAAAACGGCGACGGCGTAAAAAATATCGACCTCGACGTGGAAAAAGGCGAGCTTGTGACGCTTTTAGGCCCGTCGGGATGCGGAAAGACCACCATACTGCGCACGGTCGGCGGCTTTTTGCAGCCATCCTCCGGGCAGATACTCATCGACGGGAAGGACGTCACACTCCTGCCGCCCGAAAAGCGGCCGACGGCCATGGTGTTCCAAAGCTACAACCTCTGGCCGCATATGACGGTGTTTGAAAACATGGCCTTCGGCCTGAAGCTTAGGAAAATCCCCAAGGAAGAGCGCAAACGGCGCATCGCGGACATGCTGGAGCTTATCAAAATGCCCGGTATGGAGAAGAAATTCCCCGGCCAGATGTCCGGCGGGCAGCAGCAGCGCATCGCCATAGGCCGTTCCCTGCTTTTGCAGCCCGACGTCCTGCTGCTCGACGAGCCGTTTTCGGCCCTGGACGCAAAGATCCGCTCCCAGATGCGCGAGGAATTGAGAAAGATACAGACCGACCTCAATATCACCGTCGTATTCGTTACCCATGATCAGGAGGAGGCCATGGCGCTTTCGGACCGCATCGTGGTGATGAACAAGGGCAGCTTTGAGCAGGTAGGCGCCCCGCAGGATATCTATAACCGGCCGATTAGCCGCTATGTGGCGGACTTTATCGGGGAAATGAATTTCATCGCGCAGCCGGACGGCTCCACCAAGGCGGTGCGCCCCGAGAACGTGACCGTGGAAAAAGGCAGGGGCGGCGAGCTAGGCGGCTATGTGCGCACCGTCATGGTATTGGGCCACTATATCGAAATGACCGTGGATACGGACAGCGGCATCGTCAAAACGTTCCTCTCCGCCGAGGAAGCGGAGCAGTATGCCCGCGGCGACGAAGTCGCGCTCCGCTTTACCGGCGCGCATCAGTACGACGCCGGCGCGGAGGAGTAAGAGCCCGCACTCCATTCTGCAGAAGAGGGGCCAAGGCGTGTTTGAAAACTCAAAAATGCCGGATATTTTGAGGAAAAACAGAGCGAAACAAGGCGAAAACCGCAGGAATACTGGAGGTATTCCGAGGACTTTTAACGAAGCTGCAGACTGTTTTTACCAAAATAGACAATTGCGTTGGTTTTCAAACAGCCCATAGCCCTTCCTCATAAAAAAACAAGGAGGAGAGATCAGTGAAACTCAAGCGTTCATTTGTCCTGTTTCTCGTCATGTGCCTGGTGATATCAGCGCTATTCGGCTGCACGCCGGTTGAGCCCGCAGCGCCCGCCGAACCCGCCGCACCCGCGGCGCCTGAGCCCGCGGCGCCCGCCGAACCCGCCGAGCCCGTACAAAAGCCCAAGGTCACACTTTGGGCAACCGGGTCCCAGAACGTATCCGACCTCTTCACGGCAGCTATCGCGGCCTACAACGCGAAGGCGGATGCGAAGGCCGTTGTGGAACTCCAGTTCCTGCTCTCCGGCACCGGCGACACCCAGCTTTACGACCGCCTGGGCGCCGCCTATAAGACCGGCCAGAAGGATTCCGGCTTCGACATGATCGCGGAAAACAGCATGTCGCTCTCGCAGTATGTCGCCGCCGCAGGCAGCGAGGACCTGTTCGCGCCGATCGATTTCAGCAAGATCCCCAATTACGGCAGCGTGCTCATCAAATCCGCGTATGACAACACAAAGGTCGTGCCGTACCGCGGAACCACGGTGGTGTTCGCGTACGACAGCGCCCGCGTTCCCGAACCGCCCAAGACCTGGGCGGAACTGACCGAATGGATCAAGGCGAACCCCGGAAGGTTCTCCTATAACGTGCCCGGCACCGGCGGCGCGGGCAGCGGCTTTATGTATACGGCGGTGTACAAGGACCTCCCGGCAGAGGCCAAGACCTCCACCGACCCCAAGTGGAAGGACAGTTGGGACCCCGGCTTCGACTGGCTCAAGGAGGTTCATCCCTACATGTATCAATCCGGCGGCTCCGTCATATACCCCAACAAGAACCAGGGGACGCTGGACCTACTCATCAACAAGGAAGTGGATATCATCCCCGCGTGGGCGGACCAGATACTTTCCAACATCGCGCAGGGAACCCTGCCGGAAACCGTAAAAATCTACCAGCTTGATCAATCCCTCAACGGCACCGACGTGGTGCTGGCCGTTCCCAGCATAGGCTCCAACGCGGAAGCGTGCTATGACTTCATGAACTTCATGATCAGCCCCGAGGCGCAGCTGCTCTGCCTCGAGATCATGTACGCGGTGCCCGTCGTGCCCCTCGCCCATCTGGACAGCGGCAAGGCCGACGTCGTCGCCGGAATTGACGTTTCCAACTTCTCCATCATCTCGCTGGGGGACCTGGCGAAGCAAATGGAAGAACAGTGGGCCGTGGAGATCGGCACGATCGGTTAAGACTGACTGGACAGCAGCAGCGGGCGCGGTGCCGCGCCCGCCCCAAAGATCCCTTTCCTGCCCCCAAGGAAGTGGGGGATATAGCGATCCTCCACTTCCGATCCGATTTGGCGGCATGCGCGCCAAATCGGCAGAAAAGCGCCGTAATAACGGCATTTGAACCTACAGGAACTCCGGCTGCTAAAATCCTGTAACGATTTTGCAGCCGGCCTATAAAGGAGACGCCGGCATGAACAAGCGTACATGGAAGACCAATCTATTTATCGCGGCGATGCTGCTGCCTTCGCTGGTTCTTTCCCTGGGAATCGTGGCTTACCCCATGCTCAACACGATCGTCCAGAGCTTTCAAAAGGCGGACGGCAGCGGGTTTACATTGGAGCATTACAAGTTTTTATTTACGGATAGAATAGCGGTGGACAACATCATCTATACGGTATGGGTCACCGTGGTCACCGTTGTGCTGGCGATCGCAATTTCGTACCTGCTTGCGCTGTACCTGCGCTTTACGGACTCAAAGATCAGCCGCTTTATCGGCACGATCTACCTGCTGCCGCGCTTTGTGCCGCAGCTGGTAGCCATTTACGCGCTCATGACCGTCGTGCGCGATTCGGGGTTCCTCAACCGCGTTTCGCAGCTGTTCGGCGGGAATTTTAAGCCCGGGCTCCTGTTCAACGCCAAGGGCATCATATTGATGAATCTGTGGTTCAATATCGCGTTCGCTACGATGATCATCGTGGCGGCGCTGTCCAACATCTCCGATTCCATTGTGGAAAGCGCGCGCGACGCGGGCGCAAGCAAGCTGCACGTATTCTTCAAAATGATATTGCCGCTGTCCTTTAAGGACGTCATGATCGCCATGACATTCATATTCATGACCAATATCAGTTCCTTCACAACGCCCTATCTGATCGGCCCCAACCACCCGATGATGCTGGGCGTATATCTGCGCAAGCAATTCTCCACGAATATGAATTACGAGCTGTCGGCGGCGCTGTCGGTCGTCATATTCGTGTTCTCCTCCATATCCGCCGTCGTATACTTATATACCAACCTCAAAGAGCAGGAGTGGGAGAAAACAGGCCTATAGGAGTGATGCTAAGTGGCCGAATTAAGCATTGTTGAAATCGTCATACGGCTGGTTCTTGCGATTGTCTGCTCGGGATTTATCGGTTTCGACAGACAGTTCAAGCACAGGCCCGCGGGTTTACGGACGCATATACTGGTTTGCGTCGGGGCGACTTTGGTCGCGTTGATCCAGAAACAGATAGAGGCCGAGGCCCTCACGCTCGCCATCGCCTCCCCTGAACTGGCGGAAGTCATCCGCGCCGACCCCGCGCGGCTGATCGCGCAGGTGGTGAGCGGCATCGGCTTTTTGGGCGCGGGGACCATCATTGTGACCAAGCGGTCCATCATGGGCCTGACGACGGCGGCCTCGCTCTGGGCGGTCGCGGGGCTTGGGCTTGCGATCGGCATGGGATATTACGCGATCACCGTCGCGGGGTTCTGCGCCATCATCGTGGTGCTTACGCTTTTAAAAAAGGTCGTGCACATCCCCGTTTTGAAACGCCTTGAGATCCAGCAGGACGCGCCCAAGGAAACGGAGGCGTTTATCAGCGGATATTTCAAAGAAAAGAACATCCGCGTCAGGGACATCGACCACGACGCGAATTTCTCCAACGGGAAGAGCACGTATACGCATCTGTATACCATCGAGATTCCCAAGGGCATGGATTATTCGGATATCATAGAGGACCTGTCCAAATGCAAGGGGATCGAGCGGATACGGGCGATCAATATCTAAATATCAAAAAAGCGGCGCACGCCAATGGCGGGATCCAAGGGCCGTAACGGCCCTTGGCAGGGGATCGGGGGCAGCGCCCCCGATCGTATTTTCTGCCAGCCTTTCGACAGGCAAAGCCCCGGAACAGCTTCCGGGGCTTTGGGCTTTTGTCTATTCTTTTACAGCGCCGCGAGCGCCGCGTACTGGGCCTTGAGCGAAGGGTACACGGTCTTGTAGAGCGCGTAATAGGGCGCGTAGGCCTTGACGCTATTTTCATCCGGCTGCCGGAGCGGGTTTGTACGGATCACGGCGTCGCACGCCTCGGGCACGCTTTTATAAACTTTAGCGCCCACGCCCGCAAGAAGCGCCGCGCCCAGCGCGGGGCCTTCCCCGGAGGAAGCGACGGTGGCGACCGGGCGGTTTAACACGTCCGAAAGCATCTGCCGCCACAGCGTGCTCCTTGCGCCGCCGCCCGTCGTCAGCAGTTCCTTGGGCACGATGCCCATGCCGCAGAGTACGTCCAGGCATTCCCGCTGGGAGTAGGAGACGCCCTCCATCACGGCGCGCAGCATGTCGTACCTGGTGTGGATGGCGGAAAGGCCGATAAACGCGCCGCGCGCGTCGGGGTCGAGTATCGGGGAACGCTCGCCCATCAGGTACGGAAGATACAGCAGGCGGTTGGAGCCTATGGGCACGCGCGCGGCCTGGGCGTTCATCAGCTCGTACGGGTCGACGCCCATGCCCGCGGCGGTTTCCATTTCCGCGGCAAAGAAACGGTCGCGGAACCACTTTAACGAAAGGCCCGCCGAAAGCGTGCAGCTCATGACGGTATAGCAGCCGGGCACGGCATGGCAGAACGTGTGCACGCGCCCGCCGGGGTCGATGCGTACGCTGTCCGCATGGGCGAATATGACGCCCGATGTGCCTATGGTCAAAAACGCGCGGCCCTCCTTCACTACGCCGGTGCCCACGGCGGCGGCGGCGTTGTCTCCCGCGCCGCCCACCACGGGCGTGCCTTCATCAAGACCGGTGAGCAAAGCGGCTTCCTTTGTGATATACCCCGTGACGTCGGGCGATTCATAGACTTTGGGCAGCAGCGCGCCGTCGATCTCCAATATGGAGAGCACTTCCTCCGACCAGCGGCGTCTGGGTACGTCCAGCAGGTTTGTGCCCGCGGCGTCCGAGGCTTCCGTGGCGTACACGCCGGTCAGCCGGTAACGGATATAATCCTTGGGCAGAAGCATCATGCGGCATTCTTTATAGAGTTCCGGCTCGTGCTTGCGCACCCAAAGCACCTTGCCCGCCGTAAAGCCGGTGAGCGCGGGGTTGGCCGTGATGGCGATGAGCTTCTCCCTGCCCACCTTTTCCGTAATTTCCGCGCATTCCGCGGCGGTGCGCCCGTCGCACCAAAGAATGCTGCGCCGCAGCACCTCGCCCTTCGCGTTGAGCATGACGAGCCCGTGCATCTGGCCGGAAAGGCCCACGCCCTTGATATCCCGGGGGTCCACGCCCGAATTTGAGACGGCCTCCCGCATGGTGTCCGCGGCGGCGCGCCACCAGTCCTCCGGCTCCTGCTCCGCCCAGCCGTTCTGCGGCTGGTACAGCGGATATTCCCTCACCGCCGATGCGACCGGGTTCCCCGCCGCGTCGAACAGCACCGTCTTGGTACCGGACGTACCGATATCCACACCCATCAAATATTGCATAAGCGCCTCCTGAAAGATTGGCTTTTGGAAGAAAACATGGAACTTAAAATGTCGCGCAGCATAACCGATACGGCGGCGCCCATCCCATACGTTTACTTTACCATTATGAAATATGGTTGAAAAGAGCTTTCAGGCGTTTCGATCTTGTTTCGACCGGACGCTGACCCCATCCAGGCTGTCCATATGAAAAAAGCAAAGGTAAACGCCCTTCTCCCGTAGGGGTCCGAATGTTTCAAGGGCTGCTTGATACAAACGCGCACGCGTCACAATGGCGTTCCCGAAATGCATACTATAAGTATATAAAATCCAGGAAAGGGCGGAGCCCAAGCTCCGCTAAGTGCAGCGGTGAATGATATGAGCAAATACCCGGCCCCCACCCGCGCAAAACCATGCGGCGATTACGGCCCGAAGCCGTTCGCGGTGAACATAGAGAACGCCACAATGCAAAACAGCACATTCCGTACCGCTTTATGGACGGGAAAGCACTTGCAGCTTACTTTGATGTGCATCGGCCCGGGGAAAGATATCGGGCTGGAGATGCACCCGAACCTCGACCAGTTCATACGCCTGGAAGAAGGCCAGGGCATCGTGAAAATGGGCGAAACGAAAAACAGGCTGGATTTTCAGGCGCGCGTGCGGAAGGATTACGCGTTTGTCATTCCCGCGGGCACATGGCACAACCTTATCAACACCGGCAGCGTGCCGATCAAGCTGTATTCCATATACGCGCCGCCCCAGCACCCGTTTGGCACGGTCCATAGGACAAAAGCGGATGCGGAAGCCGCCGAACGGCACTGAGTGAATAAATCCCGGAACTATGCGGAGACCGGCAGCTGAAACTGCGCGGCAATGCCTTCGACCATATAGGCCGCGATCTGCCGGGCGTTCCTATGCGCGGCGTCGAATTGCTCGATCGCCGCGCGGAACTCCTCCCGTTTCAGTTTCCACAGCAGGGATTCTTCCAGAGAAAACCGCTGGTAAAGAAGCTCCGTCCATTTCGCGTTCTCCCAGTTGGGGTTGAGCGAGGCGAAAAATCCCGCAAGCGCATTCGCGTTTGCATACAGCAGGAGCCTTTCCTCCTCTGTGCTTTGCCCAGATTTAAGTATGGCGGCATATTCCGATAAGAGCAGGATATGCTCCGTCATAAGCTCTTCAAACCGTTTCGCGTTTTCCTGCCCGTAAAAGGGCGCAAACGTGTCGGCAAATTCGGTTGCGTTGCGCATGGTGCGGGAAGCGACATACCCCAGGCCGCGCTGCTGGAACATCAGGCTCAGAATATAAAACCGAATCCAGAACAGGAAATCGATCCACAGGTCCCGGATTCTCTGATCCCACCCCATTTTCAATCCGCCTCCCCGTGTTTACCGTACAATATATGCGGAAATACCATTTTACGGACGGTTTTTGCATAAAAAGTGGGAACGCCCCAAAATGAATTGAGCGCCCTGCGATATGCAGGGCGCTCCGGCACAGACCAAAGCCCGCGTTATTATATCCTCCAATCTATTGCCATTTGGGCAATGTGGAGCCGCCGTACGGCAGCACGAGCACCGTCGCGCCGCATCCAAGCTCCGCAAGGGCCGTATCGAACGCTTCCTGAACAGAGCGGTGCGGAGTGAGGAATATGCGCCTGACAAACGCTTCGTCCATCTCGCTCACAAGGCGTATTTTCGCGTTTTGCAGCACCATCGCGATGGCCGCCGCCTTGTGCCCGCCCAGCTGGAAATCACGCGCGATGCGCTCTACCATGCTTTGGGGCGTCGGGAAGCCTGTCATCCATTGCTCGAAAACAGCTTCGCCCATACCTTCCCTGCAGGAGCCGACCAGTATGATCTGCCCGCCTTTTTTCACGGCATGTTTGGCGTTGTCGAGCGCCTTTTGCGTCTGGTACAGGTTCAAATCCTTCGGCGCGCCGCCCTGGGAAGCCACCACGATATCCGCCCGCCCGGGTATTTCTACGGCATACAATTCATCCAGGTATGCGCAGCCGGCCCGGTGCGCGGCTGTGACGTCTCCGGCCACTGCCTTCACGATCTGCTTGTGCTCATCCAGCACCACATTCAGTATAAAATCAATGCCGACTATTGCGGCCGCCTCTTCGATATCCTCGCGCACGGGGTTGCCGGTCATGCGCCCCGCGCAGGCCTCATCCCGTACCATGCGGCTGTGGTTGCTTTGTATCGCGGCGCGGGTGGAGCAGCCGGGCATGATCGCCTTGGCCCCGCCGGAATACCCCGCAAAGTAATGGTATTCGATATTGCCCAGGCAGACGCGCCTGTCCGCCTCCGCGACGGTGCGCACGATATCCACCGGCGTGCCGCGGGCGGTCGTTCCCATATGCACGCAGTCCGCCGGGTCGCCGTCCATACAGCGTATGTCCGCAAACGCCCGCTCGCCCGCAAGTTTTCTGCGCTCCTCTCCGGTGTGCGCCCGGTGGCTCCCCAGGGCGAAAACCAGCGTGATATCCTCTTTCTTTATGCCTGCCGCATACAGCTCATCCAGCAGCGCGGGCATGACCTTGTGCGTGGGCATGGGCCTTGTAATATCGCTGGAAACCACGGCTATTTTTTCGCCCGGCTTTACGATATCCCCAAGGCGGGGCGAGCCAATGGGCTCCCGCAGCGCGCGCTTTACCTCGTCCCCGCCGGTAAGCCCCTGCTCTACGGCATTGGGCATGAGGATGCCCAGAAGGTTTTTATCCGGCACCGTCAGCTTTTGCGTTCCGTCGCCAAAGCCCAGTTCTATCTCCATGGATGCTCCTCCTTAGAAGCTTTGCGCCGCGTGCCGCAACGCCTTCACCACGGGCAATTCTTCGCCGGTCAGGAAACGGATAAGCGCGCCGCCGCCGGTGCAGAGATAGCCGATTTTTTCCGTCATGCCGTATTTCGTGGTGGCGGTTATGCTGTCCCCGCCGCCGACAACCGTGTATGCTTTGGTATCGCCAAGCGCCTGCCAGACCGCCCGCGTGCCAAGCTCCGTCTCCGCCTGTTCGAACACGCCCATCGGCCCGTTCACGAATACCGTCCTGCTTGCGAGTATCTTTTCCCGGTACATGGCCGCGGTCCTTTCGCCGATATCGAGCGCGGTGAATGCGGCGGGGATCGCGCCTGCCTCCGCCTCCACGCGCCTGCCGTTTTCGGCCCCGGCCAGGTCAAGCGGCAATACGATCTTGTCCGCATACTGTTTCAGGAGCGCTTTCGCGGTTTCAAAAAAAGAAGAATAACCGGATTTTTCAAGAAACGCAAGGCTTCCTTCGCCAATGGCCTCGCCGCTTGCGGCCAGGCAGATGTTTGCCACAAGGCCGCCGGTGAGCACGCAGTCCGCGTTTCCCGCCTTGAGCACCGTCCCCATCATCAGGAAGGCGTCCGCGATCTTTGCGCCGCCCAGCACGAATGTGCAGGGGCGCTCCGGGCGCTCCATCAGCCCGGATATGACGCAGTATTCCTGTTCAAACAGCCTGCCCATGGCGCTGGGCAGCACCTGCTCGAACCCGCAGAGGGAGGGCTGGTCCCTGTGCGCCGCCGCAAACGCGTCGCACACATACAGATCGGCCAGGGGCGCAAGCTTTTTGACGACCTCGGTCTGCGCCTGCTGCCCGTGGGTGAGGCGAAGGCTGTTTTCAAACAACGTCTGCTCCTCCGAACAGAAGCGCACATTGTCAAGAAGCAATATTTCCCCATCCCGCAGCGCCGCGATCGCCGCCCGCGCGGCGGGGCCCGTGACGTCGTCTATGAACCGCACCTCGCGATTTAAAAGCTCGGATAGCACCCCCGCGTGGGGGGCCGTGGTATAGAAATTCTTGTATTCGATATCGCTCCCCTGGTGCGCCAGCAGCACCACCTTCGCTTTTTTATCCGAAAGCTCCCGGACGGTGGGTACGCACGCTTTGATGCGGGCTATGCTTTTGAGCGTTCCCGTTTCCTTATCGACCGGCTGGTTGATATCCACCCGGCACAGCACGATCTTTCCGGCCACTTCGAATTCGTCCAGCGTGCGTATTCCAAATCTCATAGCCGTCTCCCTTTCAATAAGGCGGGGGATGCAGCAAAAAATGTGATGCTCCCCTGCGTTTTTACTGATGCAACGGGAACCAATCAGGCTCCCTCTGAGGAGGGGGCTGTCGGCTGAAAGCCGATTGAGGGAGAGAAAACAGCAAAATACATTTTCCCTTTATCCCTACAGCCCCAGAGTATTTTTTGAAGCGTTATTGTTTGAACCTGCCGATGCCGAGATATTTGTTGGTCTCCGCCGTGCCCTCCTCGCGGGTTTTCTGCATGTTAAGCGCCGCGCGGATGGCGTCGATGGTCTCGGGTATGGTGACGCTCTCCTGCGGGATGTTGATCGCGTACATGATCTCGTCGCCGCTCTCCACCACGCTGTCTTCCCAAAGCGCGATCTCGAACATATCGCCCCGGCGGTTGCCCAAATCGCGCGCGTACTTAAAGAGGCTGGCGTTGCCCTGGAACCCTTCGTCTATTGACACCACGCGGATACGGGGATGGCTTTTAAATACTTCGAGCGCCTTCTCCCGGGTGATCTTTTCCTTGCCCTTGGCAAGCACGGTAATGATATGGCCGTGGGTCACGGGGGTATGCACCAGAATGCCGGTGGCTTCCACGTGGGGCATGATGGCCATAAGGTCCACCGCCTGGTGGCTGGGGGCCTTGTCGATCTGCAAAGCGTTGGTCAGGCCGCGGTGATAATCCCCGGGGTCGGCCACGCGGCGGATGATGGTGATCGCTATTTTTCCCACGCCGAACGCGCGGTCCAGCGCGTCTACCGAGCGGATGAGTCCGGTGGTGTTGCAGCTGGTCAGCTTCAAATAATCGGCGCCCACGCCCTTTTCATAGTTCGCGTAGCCGTGGAAGAACACGTCCGCGACGCTGCTTTTCTCGCCGCCCTGGAACACGGCCTTTACGCCCGCGCGCTCATACAGGGCCTTGTTTTTGACGCCGACGCCGCCGGGGGAGGAATCCAGCATGATATCGACTTTTCCGATTAGCTCCCGGAAGCTGCCCGCAACGGGGATGCCTTTTGCCGCGAAGGCGGCCTCGTCCGCCCCGTCCACCAGGTACAGGCCGTATGTTACGCCGTTCGCCCCGACCATATTGTTCTCGCGCAGCGCCCGGAGAGAGAGCGTGGGCGCGATATCGGCGATGCCGACAAGCTCCATATCGCCCTGCATCGCCACGCCGTCCGCCAGCCTCTGGCCTATCGTGCCGTACCCGGCCACGCCGACTCTAATCTTTGACATAGGAAATCCCTCCGCAATACCGTATTTGTTTTTTTGTAAGAAGCGCGCAATTTG
>DATMXR010000169.1:0-13244 GCA_035561315.1 Feifaniaceae bacterium | reverse complement strand
GGTTAGAATGCCAGCCTGTCACGCTGGAGGTCAGGGGTTCGAGCCCCCTCCGGGTCGCCATTTGCCTCGGTAGCTCAGCTGGTAGAGCAAGGGACTGAAAATCCCTGTGTCGGTGGTTCAACTCCACTCTGAGGCACCAATGCCTGTGATTACGCATAGTAAATACAGGCGCATCGCGGGAATAGCTCAGTGGTAGAGCACTGCCTTGCCAAGGCAGGGGTCGCGAGTTCGAATCTCGTTTCCCGCTCCAGCATACGGCGCCATAGCCAAGCGGTAAGGCAGAGGTCTGCAAAACCTTCATCCCCGGTTCAATTCCGGGTGGCGCCTCCAGAAAAAAAGCACCCAGCATTGGGTGCTTTTTTTCTGGAGGCGCCACCCTTCATCGAACCGTTTTTTTATAAGGAAGTTCTGCCACCGGGAGACGGTGGCAGAACTGACCCGCTGCGGCGGGCCGCCGGGTGCGCGCCTCCACGCCGGAGCAAGGTACGCTTTGCTCCTTTCTCATACCTATGGTATGAAAAAATCCGCCCCGCTCCCTTGCTCCGCCTTTCCCGAAAAAAGTCACGCCCGCATCGGCGAAGCCCTTGCAAGCGCGGGCATCATTCAAGGCATATCTGTATTGGCTAACAGGAAAATCCGGATTTTCTTCATATGGAAGCAGGCAGCCTATCAGCCCACAGTAGCTATACATATCGTTTGACACAAACCGTGAGCTTCCCCTTTTTCGTCCTGCCGGACACTCCGCAGTACAGAAAGCGTCCATAGCCCCGCGCTGAAATAATATCTCCCGCTTTGGGCGCGCAGCTGCAGCTTTCCTGCATCCTGTCGTTGACAAATATACGGCCGCCGCGAAACAATTCCTGCGCCTCTGTACGGGAAAGTTTATACAGGTGCGCCAATACCGCGTCCAGCCGTTCGGAGGCTACCTGCAAGGAGATGTCCTCCACAGATGCCGTCGCGGTTTCAGGCAGCGCCTGCACGATCCCGCAGGCAACGGTGGTATGGCGCACCTTTTTGAGCTGCCCGATGAGAAAGGGCGCGATGCGGTTGAGGCAAAATACATATCCTGTCGTTTCTGTCACGCGGATATCGCCTATCGTCTCCCGCTCAATCCCAAGATTCATGATTGCGCCAAGGAAGTCCCGATGCGTCAGCGCATCCGCAAATTTAACATTTGCCGGCCGGATACGGACGCAGGCAATGGGGCTCTCCTCTTCATACCCGCACGTTTCATAATCGCCGAAGCGTATCAGCTTACGTTCACAGTCCCCGGCGCCGCCCCAAAGCGTATGCGGCACATGCAGGTCGTTTTCTATGCGCGAAAGCATATCCAATTCCATCAGATTCAAGAAGTTCGTGTAGGTATAATGCCCGCTGCTATAGGCCCGCTCTGCAAGTTCCATGAACCGATGCTGTAATCGTTGTTCTTCCATAGTGATACTCCCGTCTGGTATCTGTATGATACAGAATTCCCAACAGATAAGAGTATACCATATGTTTGACGCACGATATCATTTAGGGAAGAACATGGCCATATTCCGCGTATGATCGGATATCGGTTTCATCAACAGCACATTTTCCGGCGATACGCCGATCGCCGCCGGCGAACCGGCCGTTTCCTTCCTATGGTATAATGAGTCACGGATCACAGAAGTTCGGCGCTTGGAAAGGATCGTGTGATGAAATCAAGAAAATTAACTGTAACGCTGTTTATACTCTATTTGCTGATACTTTCATGGGTCATTCTGCTCAAGACCGGATTCTCCTTTGCATTTCTGGACACCGGAAGAAGCATCAATCTGATCCCGTTCGGCGCCATGAATATTCGGAACGGAGCGCCCAACTACGGCGAAGTGATTTACAACGCGCTGCTGTTTGTGCCGTTTGGAATCTTCATGTGCATGCTGAAAAGGAAGAACTCCTTTGCAAGCCTGATCATGCCGGTTGTTTTGACGAGCCTGTCTTTCGAGGTCATACAGTATATTTTTGCGATCGGCGCCAGCGACATCACGGATTTCATTGCGAATACGTCCGGCGGCATCGCCGGTATCGGCGTGTTTTTCATATTCCATAAACTATGCAAAGAAAACGTCTATACGGTCATGAATATCATTGCCCTGGTTTTAGTAATAGGGCTGGCTCTGTTTTATGGCATGGTCATGTTTTTTAATAGGTAGCGGCAAAACGGAGCCCGGCAAGCCCAAGTTTATTTGTTTTGCGGCCGCCGATCGTCACGTGCCGTTTTTGCTGCTTGATCTTTCCAATCAATATGCAGATCGATTTGACCGATATCAGTTATACTATGCTTAGGCCGCATAAGTATGAAGCGTATACGGACTCACGAACGGAAGGAAGGTGCCCATGAGGAAATCAAAAAAAAGAGACTGGCCGAAGATCATCAGCATCCTGTTGTTCGTCTCCCTGGTCGGCTCGATATTGTTTGTCGCGATACGCCTGGCCCACTCGTCCTTTTCGGAGGATAAGCTGGAACTGCATACCCGCGGGGATTATATCCTGATGCTGATCCAGTGCGTTCTGGGGCTGATCGTCATGTTCATGCCTTCCTTCCTCCAGCGGAGATTCAGCATTATTTTCCCCGACCGCATCTATGTCATGTACCTGGTGTTCCTGTACTGTTCCATTTATTTGGGGGAGGTCCGGAACTTCTATTACCTGATTCCGTTCTGGGATTCGATTTTGCACGGGTTCAGCGGGGTCATGCTCGGGGCGCTGGGGTTTACCATCGTCAACCTACTCAACCGGGAAGAGCGGCTCACCGTCAACCTGAGTCCCCTGTTCGTTTCCATGTTCGCGCTGTGCTTTGCCGTTACCCTGGGCGTCCTCTGGGAGATCTATGAGTTTACCTTCGATGGGATACTGGGCCTGAACATGCAGAAGTTCGCGCTCCAGGGCGGGGCCCTCTTTGTGGGACGCGACGCGCTGATTGATACGATGAAGGACCTGATCATCGATTTTGCGGGCGCGCTCGTCATGTCCGTGATCGGATACTTTTCCATCAAGAAGGAGCGCGACTGGGTCATACAGATCTCGTTGAAGCGGTCGCCGAAAGGCGAAGGCCCGAACACGGACGACGGCGAAGCCGTATGAAACATGCCGCCGGTCAAGCCCATAGGCCTGACCGGCGGCATCTGTTTTAGGGGCAAAGCCCCTCAAATTTGTGTTGTTGACCCGCCGTTACACCGACCCCAGCACCTGCGCGATGATCGCCGCGGCGCGGTCCATCTGCTCGAACGTATGGGTCGCGGTATAGCTCGTGCGCAGCAGGCACTGGCCCTCGACGACCGCAGGCGGCACCACGGGGTTGACGTATACGCCGTTTTCAAAGAGCGCCTTGGCGGCGACAAACGTCCGCTCCATGGTGTAGGTGAACACGGGGATGATGGCGGTCTCCCCCTCCATGATGGGGATGTCCAGTTCGGTGAGCTTTTTGCGCATGTAGTTGGCGACCTCAAGCAGCCTGTCCTTGCGGCCGGGCTCCCGCTTGAGGATGCGCAGCGCCTCGAGCGCGGCGGCCGCGTTTGCGGGCGGTATGGACGCGCTGAATATAAACGGCCGCGAGCGGTGCTTGACATAATTGATCACCGCTTCGCTGGCCGCGATTACGCCGCCCAGGGAACCGAAGGATTTGGAGAACGTGGTCATGATGACGTCCACTTCATCCTCCAGCCCGAAGTAGGAGGCCGTGCCGCGCCCGCCTTCGCCCACCATGCCCGCGCCGTGCGCGTCGTCCACCATGATGCGCGCGCCGTATTTCTTCGCGAGCTTCACGATCTTGGGGAGCTTCGCGATCTCGCCGGACATGGAGAACACGCCGTCGGTCACAATCAGCTTGCCCGCGTCGTCGGGAATGCGCGCAAGCTTGTTTTCGAGGTCCTCCATGTTGGAATGCTCGTATTTGACGTCCTTTTTACAGTAGCTTAAGCGCGTGGCGTCCACGATGCTGGCGTGGTTCTCGGAATCGTTTATGATATAGTCGTGCCGCCCGACGATGCCCGAGATTGCGCCGAGGTTGGTCTGGAAGCCCGTGGAGAATGTCAGCGCCGCGTCCTTGCGGAAGAACTCCGCAAATTCGCGCTCCAGCTCCTCATGCAGCACCAGTGTGCCGTTTAGAAAGCGGGACCCGGAGCAGCCGGTGCCGAACTCCTCCACCGCCGCGATGGCGGCCTTTTTCAGCCTTTCGTCGCTGACCAGGCCCATGTAGTTGTTGGAGCCCAGCATGATGATGTTCCTGCCGGACATGACGACCTCCGTATCCTGCCCGGTCTCCAGGGCATGGAAATACGGATAGATGCCCGCCTCCATCGCCCGCTGCGGTTCGTCGTATCGAAAGCACTTTTCGAATAAATCCATTTGCAGCCACCTTTATAAATTTATTATTCCGTATCAATGACCGCTTTATTATACGATGAATCGTGCGGGAAAGCAATCGCGGGGGAGCGCGTGCGGAGTAACAGAATTTACATATTCATTAGGGATGGATGGTATCGTATCGGGGGATAAAAAAGAAACCGTTTTTGCAGTGTTTCTTCCGCATGTTCGTTTTAAGCGCCTTCCTCCAGCATGCGCGCAAACAGCTCGGCCAGCATGGGGTCAAACTGCCCGCCCGCGTTTTCCCGCAGTTCCCGCAGCGCGTCCTCCTTCGTTCTCGCCTTGGTGTTGTCCGAATCGTGCGTCATGCGCTCATAGCTTTCCACCACGGCGACAATGCGCGCCAGCAGCGGGATCTCCTCGCCCTTGAGCCCCTTTGGGTAACCCGCGCCGTCCCATTGCTCGTGGTGCGCCAGCACCGATTCGGCGAGATCCACGGTATCGTCAAAGGAGTTTAATATGCGGTAGCCTATAATGGGATGCCGCTTGACCTCGTTCCACTCCTCCAAAGTCAGGAGATGGTTTTTGTTGAGGATATTCGGTTCCAGCACGATTTTGCCGATGTCGTGCAGGCGGGCGACCTCCTTGAGCTTTTTCAGCTTCACCTCGGAAAGGCCCAGCGCGCGCCCGAGCCGCACGCTCAGTTCGCTCACCCGCTCCGCGTGCTCCCGCTCGCGGCTGCTGCTTTCGTAAAGCGAGGCCGTGATCGCGTCGATCGCGCGGCTCCTCACATCGTCCCGGTTCAGGGATTTTGCGGAATACATGTTTTCCTCGGCTGCCGCAAGCACGCGGCCGAGCGGTTCCTCCGCTTCGGCCTTTGTGGCGTAGCCCATGGAGATGCTGCCGCGTATGGCGCGGACCTGCTCCTTGCCAAACGCTTCCGTCACGGAAGCTATGGCCTCCTCCGCCTGCGCCGCCGTTGCGCCCGGCATCAGAATGACGAACTCGTCCCCGCCCCACCGGGCGATCACGCCCTGCGGGCCGAATACGCCGCGCAGCACCTCGGATACCCTTTCAAGCAGCATATCGCCGAACGCGTGGCCGAATATATCATTGGTCAGCTTCAGGCTGTTGACGTCGCCCAATATAATGGAAACCGGCAGCACGCCCGAGGCGTCCACGCGCTGCATCTCCTCCTCAAAATACCGCCTGTTGTAAAGGCCGGTGAGCGAATCGTGGAAGCTTAAGAATTCGATCTTCTTGCGCTGCTCTTTTTTATCGGTCACGTCGCGGAACACGAGCACCACGCCCATGGTGTTCCCCTGCTCGTCCCGTATGGGCGCGGCGCTGTCCTCCAGATAATAAGAGTCGCCGCATCGGGAAGTCAGCATGGCGTGGTTGCCCAGCTCCTGCACCTCGTTGGTCAGAAGGGCGTCCTCTATGGGGTCCTTGATGGTGAAGCCGTGCTGCTCATGGGACAGCGCGAACACCTCTTTGTAATGGCGGCCCGCCGCCTCCCCCGCGCTCCAGCCGGTCAGCTTTTCCGCGACGCCGTTAAGCATTTCGACCATACCCCGGGCGTTGACCACCATGACGCCGTCGCCTATGGAAATGAGCGTCTGCAGATATTTGTTGCGCTCAAAGTGCAGGGTGGAGAGCGCCTGCCGCCGCTTCATGGAGTTCCATACGCCGTCCATCAAAAGGCTCAGCTCCGCGGCGTCCTCCATATCATACCCCCCGTCCCGGTTGAACAGGCCGACGCAGGCCGCGATCCCGCCATCCATCAATACGGGGAATGCCATGTAATTCGTGAGTTCCACCTGCTCCCGCAGGGCTTCTTCTTTTTCCGGGCCAAGCCGGAAAAAGCGGCGCTCCCCGCCGGCAATATGGTTGACGACGACGGGCTTCCTCTGCGCCACCGCTTTGCTCCAGAAGCCCGCTTCTTCCATGCGGGCGTTACGCAGGAGATCGGGCGCGCCGGCCTCGGGCTTATTAAGGTCCATAAAGGTAAAGAGCGTCAGCTCCCGCTTTTTTTCATCATACAGGCAGATGCAGCCGAACCGGCTTTGCGTCAGCAGCTGCATCTGCAGCAGCACCAGCCCAAGCTGTTCCTCCATGCTTTCAAAGTTGTGGTTCATCATCTCAAATGCGATCTCGCTCCTTTTGAGCGCGAACGCCTGCCGCCTGGCGTACTTGATTTCGTCCGTTATGTCCCGCGCATAGGAGCCCACGCCGCACTTGCCGTCTTCAAGCGTCACCGGAAATTTTTTGATTTTAAAGGCCCTGCCGTTATGCGTAAACTCCTCCAGTGTGGGCGTATTGTGTTCGAGCACGTAACGGTCCGCGCTGCGGCGTTCTTCCGCGAATTCGCGGTCGAATATCGCGTAATCGTCCTTTCCGACCGTATCCTTTTCCAATACCCCGTGCATGCTCTCCCCCGCCTTGTTGACAAAGACATAGCGGAGGTTTTCATCCTTCAAATACAGCCCGCTCTCGTCCGCGTCATAAAAGCTGCGCATGAGCGCATTGGATGTTTCGAGCGAAGCGGCAAGCCGCTTGAGCCGCTTCCTGTTAAAACCGATGCCCAGGAGCAGCGCAAAAAGCGTGAGCGCGACAAGGCTGCCGATGATAACGGAGAGCCTTCCTTCCTTGCGCTCGTTCTCCAGCAGCCGTATCTTTTCGGTGATGTCCTGGACGATCAGCAGGTTCATAAGCCGCCCGTCCACCGTAACGATGCCCGCAGTGATTTCCACAGAGCGCAGGCTGCCGTCTTTCAGGCGGTGGGTAAACTGGGCGGCGCCGCCGCGGTTCCCGAACGCCGTGTTTGTATCCGAAGGGGACGCGCTGATTTCGCTGAAGCTCATTTGGGCAAGCCGCTCCGCGCTGTAGCCGTAATAGGTTGCGGCCGCGGCGTTTGCGTACCTGATCTCCCCGGTATACGGGTCCACAAGCAGCATGACGGCGGGGTGGGTCTGCATCATGTCCGTAAAATCGGCGCTGCTGTACGCCTTTGCCGGAACGGCAAAGGGCAGCAGCAGCCCGATGAATAGAAGTGCGCAAACCGCGGCTTTTTTCATAGTCCCGTTCCCTTCATGTATGCCGGTTCCGTATACTCGTCAAAGGCAGGCAACGAACCTTCCTTTATACAATCGATAAAAAGCGCCGCAATATAAGGGTCAAATTGCGTTCCGGCATTTTTATTGAGTTCTTCGAGCGCTTCTTCCCGGGACATGGCCTTGCGGTAGATGCGCTCTTCCGTCATGGCGTCGTAAGCGTCCACCACGGCGAGGATGCGCGAAAGCAGGGGAATCTCCTCGCCCTTTAAGCCCACGGGGTACCCGGCGCCGTCATAGCGCTCGTGATGCGTGAGTATCAAAAGCGCGATATGCTTCAATTCCGGCGAAGCCGTCGCGATCCGGCAGCCGATTTCCGGATGCCGCCGCATATACACCCATTCGTCGCCGGAAAGCTCGGCGGGCTTGTTGAGTATGCGGTCGTCCACGCCGATCTTCCCGATATCGTGCAGCATGGCGAACAGCTCGAGCTGATCGAGCTTGCTCTGCGTAAGCCCCATGCGCATGCCCACGCATCTTGCAAGCTTACTTAGACGCTTTGCGTGGGCCTCCGTTTCCTGGCTGCGCGCGTATATGGTGGCCATGACATAGCTCAGGATGGAGTTGTGCGAGCTTTTGCGCGTAAGGAGCTTGCGGCTGTTGAGATAGTCTTCGGCGGTCTTTGCGACTTCCTCCACGTTTTCCTCTTCGCGCTGCTTTACGGCAAACCCGAAGGACACGCTGATATCGTACCCGAGCGCGGAATTGCTTTTGTTGTACTGTTCCAGCGCTTCCATGATCTCCCGGACCAGCACCGCCGCGTCCTTCAGGCCGGTTTCGGGCAGCAGTATGCTGAATTCGTCCCCGCCCGTCCTTGCAAGAACCGCATGGCCGGGGCAGCGGCCCCGGATGAGCCCGGCGGTGGCGTTAATGAGCTCGTCCCCCCGCGAATACCCCAGCGCGTCGTTGATGAGCTTTAAGCCGTTGATGTCCGCTATGATGATGGAAAAGGGGGAAAAGGGGCGCTTTTCATTTAGCTTCCGCTTTTCGGCTTCAAAATAGATGCGGTTGTGAAGGCCCGTCAGAATATCATGGTCGTGCATGTATTGAATCTGCGCGCCGCGCTTTTTCTGCTCCGTGATATCGATGATGATGCCCTCTAGCGCCGTAACCGCGCCCGTTTCATCCAGCACGCCCTGCCCGGTTTCAAGCACCCATTTGCTTTCGCCGTCTTTTGCCGTGATCTCGTATTCGCACCGGAACGGCTCGTCCAGAGCAAGCGCGCGGTCCCGTTCCCTGCGCACGGTATCTTTGTGCGCGGGCTTGATGAGGTCGTTGAACGCGATCATGTTGTCTGTCAATTCCAAAGGCGAGCAGCCCGTAAGCGCAAAGCAGCCGTCCGAAACGAAGCGCATGGTCCAGGCTTCGTCGTTTTCGCAGCGGTAGGCAAGGCCGGGAAGGTGGCTTAAAAGCACCGCCTTGCTGCGCTCGCTTTCGGTAAGCGCCCTGCACGCATCCCGGTAGGGAGTGATGTCTTCCAATATGTACAGGAACAGCGGAACCTTAAAAAAGTCCGGCGGGAGAGGAGCGATGGTGATCCTGAGCCAGGCGGGCGGGCCGGACGGCCTTTCCGCCTTTGCCTCCAGGCTGTATTCCTCGATTTCCTCCCGGCGAAGCGCCTCAAAACCGGCTTTTGCCTTCCCGGCGTCCTCCGGGCAGAAAAAATCCTCCGGCCGCGCGCCTTCCATTTGCGCCGGAGTCCGCCCAAGCATCCCGTAAAGCGCGGGGTTCCTGTAAAGCGGCTCCCCCGAACCGGACCCTATCATAATGCCGTAGGGCAGCCGGTCCAGCGTTTTTAAAAAAGGCTCGGACAGCGCGCTTTTTTCATTCCTTTTCCGGCTGCGGAGAATAAGCGGCAGCGCGAGAAGCGCCGCGCACAAAAGGACGAGGGCAGCCCCCAACAGCGGCCATGGCCCCGCGCCCCGCGGCGCGTTTAAAGGCGGGGACAGCCCATACTCCGGGACACCGAACAGCAGATACGCGCAAAGAAGCGCATCCACAAAAAGCAAGGCGCCACAAATCGACGCCAAGAGGGAAATCCACCGGATGGTATGCTTCTTTTCCCTGATGCCGCCGACGGAAGGACCCATCGTTTCACCTCAGTCTTTCAGCCTCCGCGATGGCCGAATGAAATATGCCGCTATATGGCTAAAAATGCCGTTTGGGGACGCATGTGTAAATTATAGTACATATTAAAATGGACTACAATCCTGTATTCGGCGCTTTTTATGCATATTTCCTCCGCAATATGCGTTTTTTTGCATGGATCTGACAAGGTTTTAAGCCCTGCAGGCGCATGATGTGCTATAATAAAATAATTGCACGGGAGTCACCGGAACAAAAGGAAATACCAGGGGGATTTTATGACAAGTGGCATGAATTTCTGGGACAGCGGCATCTGGGAACTGATGGTGGAGCTTGCCATACTCATGGGGGGCATGCTGCTTGCCAACATGCTGCGCCGTACCTTCCGGGTGCTGCGGCAGTCGCTTATTCCAAGCTCGGTCATCGGCGGATTTTTGATTTTGATCGCCAGCTCCATCTATGAAAGCGTCGCGGGTACGCCCATGTTCCATAAGCTTACGATGGAAACGCTCACCTACCACTGCCTGGGGCTTGGGTTTATCGCGCTGGCGCTCAAGACTTCCGAAAAGCATTCGGACAAGGGTTCCCGGACGGACATATTCAACACCGGCCTGACGGTCGTTTCCTCCTACCTGCTGCAGGGGCTTGTGGGCCTCGCCATCACGCTCGGGCTTTCCTATGTATTGGGCAACTGGCCGGCCTCCGGCCTGCTGCTGCCCATGGGATACGGCCAGGGCCCCGGCCAGGCCTATAACTGGGGCAATATTTATTCCAACGCCACGGATTATCCCCCCTTCGCGGGCGGCGCAAGCTTCGGGCTGACGGTGGCGGCGATGGGCTTCATCTCCGCCGGCATCGGCGGGGTCATCTACCTCAACAGCATGAAGCGCAAAGGCCGCATCAAAAAGGAGATATTGAACGCGGACGAGGTGGAGGACCTTTCCGCCGAAATGATCACCCAGAAGGGCGAGATTCCGCTGACGGAATCGCTCGACAAACTGACGGTGCAGTTCGGCTTTGTGTTCCTGACCTACATTGCGGCCTATGCGCTGATGCGGGGGGCCTCCTTCGGGCTGGACGCTTTGGGCGGGTTCTTCTCCGGCACCATAAAGCCGCTGATCTGGGGCTTTAATTTCCTCATAGGCTCCTTCCTTGCCATTGCGTTCAAGAACATACTCAAAGGATTAAGGAAGGTGAACATCGTCCACCGCCAGTATCTCAACAATTTCATGCTCAACCGCATTGCGGGCGTGATGTTCGACCTGATGGTGGTGGCTTCCATATCCGCCATCGATCTCTCCGCGTTCTCGCACAGGGAGTTCGTCATACCGCTGGCCGCCATCTGCATCGCGGGCGCGTTCATCACCTACTGGCAGTGCGACTATACCTGCAAAAAGCTTTTCCCCACATATTCGGACGAATCGTTCCTGGCGCTTTACGGCATGCTCACCGGCACCGCGAGCACCGGCGTGATATTGCTGCGCGAGATCGACCCGCTGTTTGAAACGCCCGCTTCGAGCAACCTCATTTACCAGCAGACCTGGGCCATAATATTCGGCTTCCCCATGCTGATGCTCATGGGCGTTGCGCCAAGGAGCCTTACGTGGTCCTGGATCACGGTGGGCGCGCTCCTTGTGCTTTCCATACTCATCAACGTCCTGCTCTTCCGCAAGAGCATATTCGGGCGGAAGAAAATCCGGAGTGGAGCGAAGTAAGACAGTACTCTTTTTTACAGGGAGGAATGCGAGATGCCTGCGCGGATATGGGTGTATCTGGCGTGGTTGGTGATTCTTCTTTTAACGATTCCATTCTATAAAAAATATCGTGTCAGAACCATGCGGCTGCTTGGATGCAGCGTAATAGGTCTATGGGTATGCGTTTTTTCCCTGGCAGTATTGCTTGGAGAATTTGTCCTGCCCGCCCCGCAGTATTATATCAGCGCCCGGGACGCCAGGTACGGTGGCAGCCTCAACGAAATTCTTGAGCGGGAAGCCCGGAATTCAGGTATCGCTTATGAGGAAGGAAGCTTTCGTATTCTGGAAAGCGGCAGCATGCACCTGAATCACTTGTTTCTCTGTTCTTACCGGGTGGCCGGTCGTGATGAGCTGCGCATATTTCGCTTGGAGAAAAACATATTCGGTAATATGAAGCCGGCAGAGCCCTTTGCCGAGACCGTTCCACAAGACGGCAATCCGGACCACTTCTATCGTGACATAGTAGAAGACGGTTTCTTTGGTACGTATCTTGTTACAGCAGGCTATGCGCCGGAGGGTACCGTCTGGAATGGACGTGTTGCCGATGCATTTTATTTCGATGCGATTCATTTGCAAGGGCATTTCCTTGTAATGGAACTTGCAAACGAGAAATGGAAATTGGACGTACTTCAGTTTGCCATTCTTTTTCTCATTGCGCTGATTCCCCGCGTTTTTAATAAAAAGTATGAGCCGGAAAGATTCTATACCGGATGGAAAAAGGGCGAAAAGCTATTTCAAATGCAATGCGAGGATAAGGCGCAGGCAAAGTAGCCGGATGCTTTTCATATTATGAGCGATCTGCCAAAGGAATAAGATATGCATAGGATTTATCTGGACAACGCCGCGACCTCCTTCCCCAAGCCGGAGGGCGTGAGCGCGCGGATGCGCTATTACATGGATGAAGTGGGCGCAAGCGTCAACCGCTCCGTCTACGCGGAAGCGGCGGACGCGGGGCTTACGGCGCTCGCGCTGCGCCAGCGGCTGTGCAAGCTTTTAGGGCTTGACGACCCCGCGCATTGCATCCTCACCTCCGGCGCCACCGCCGCCATCAACATGGCGCTCAAAGGGTATTTGAGACCGGGCGGCCGCTGCATCGTAAGCTCGCTCGAGCACAACGCCGTGATGCGCCCGCTTGTGCAGCTCGAAAAAACGGGCGTGCGCTTTGACCGCGTTCCCTGCGGCGCCGGCGGGTGCATGGATACCGGCGCGTATGAAAAGCTCTTCCGCCCCGAAACGCGGCTTGTCGCCGTTACGCACGCGTCCAACGTGTGCGGCGCATTGAACCCCATAGAGGAAATCTGCCGCATTGCGAACGCGCGCGGCGTGCCCGTGCTGCTCGACGGCGCGCAGACCGCCGGGCATTACCCCATCGATTTTGAGCGGCTCGGCCTATCCGCCCTCGCCGTGCCCGCCCACAAGGGGCTTTTGGGGCCCTCCGGAATCGGCGCTCTGCTCCTTTCCCACGCGTTCGCGGAACAATTGACGCCGCTCGTCGCGGGCGGCACGGGCAGTTTTTCGGACAGTGAGGAGCTGCCGCCCGTATTGCCCGACCGTTTTGAAAGCGGCACGCCCAACATCCCCGGCATCTACGGCTGGGAAGCTGCGCTCGCTTTTATAGAGGAAACAGGCGTCCTGGCGCTGCGCGCGCGGGAACGCGCGCTCACAACGCGTTTTTTGGACGGCATAAAGACGCTCCCCGGCGTGCGCGACGTGGGGCCGCTTTCTTTGGAGGAGCGCGTGGGCGTAATCTCATTGGATTTTACGGATCGGGACAACGCGGAGATCGCGTTCGCACTGGAGCGGGAGTACGGAATTTTGACTCGCTGCGGGCTGCACTGTGCGTCGAACGCGCACAAAGCGCTCGGGACGTTCCCGCAGGGAACGGTGCGGTTTTCGTTCGGGTGGGCGACGACGGAGGGTGAGGTTGACGCGGCTGTTGAGGCGATACAGGAGTTAATGCGTA
>DATMXR010000168.1:0-2947 GCA_035561315.1 Feifaniaceae bacterium | reverse complement strand
TGCCTCGTCAATACCGGCGTTTTGATTCTTTATTTTTTATATTCAGTATCCTTCGGCGGTCCCGGCATTGATATCGTAGCGCCGCTCATAATCTTTATTTTGTGGGTTTGCTCTATGGTAGAATCTTTTAGAGGTCAAAGGGAAGCGCCTTCTTCGGCACCTACTTACCCTACATATCAAACCCCCTCATATAATAATGCAGGGACAAGCCATCAGTATAGTCCGTATCCATATAGTGCGCCCCAGATACTGCTGCCAAACACCGGATTCATGAATGTCTGGTCTATAATACTGCTCGTCACTACGCTTCCTCTGGGGCTTTGGCCTTTTTTTGCTTTGCGCAATATGAAAGAAGCGCGTACGCAAGCCGATGTGGATAGGTATTATAAAAGCGCAAAAACGGGATGCTTGATCTGCACGCTGTTTTTATCACTCCCTTTGTTTGGCATGCTAATCGGCTTGGTGATCCGCGCAGCATCCGGCGGGAGTTAATCCCGAAAATATTAAAACCGTAATTAGTCCCTACTGAACAACCCGTAAAGCCCAGCAACATTGTATCCCGCTTTGGAAGGCGTATCAGGTTTTCGCTTTGGGGCATGCCGTCAAATGGCATACTCCTTTTTCAATACAACGGTTAGTAGTATTAAATTGTATTAGGTGGTCCCGGTAGCATCGTATATCGCCCTTCACACATCGTGGAACATATCCGGCTTTTTCATATATGGTCAGCATGATATAATGAACGCGGCAGTCGTGACCCGGCTGTCGCAAAAGCTTCTTAACAACGGAGGGTTTAAAATGAACGGGACGCCGCTTATTGGCATAAAAGGAAGCGGCTGTGTTACGGTGGATGATACGAACACAGCCGAGGCGATGGGGAGCGGCGATCTGCCCGTTTTCGCCACGCCCGCGATGATTGCGCTGATGGAAAAAGTCTCTGCGCAAAGCGTCGCGCCGGATCTCGAGCCGGGCTATACGAGCGTCGGCACCATGATCCAAATTGAGCATGTGTCGGCGACGCCCGCGGGAGGCGTCGTCCGCTGTGAGAGCGAGCTTGTCGAGGCAGAGGGCAGGAAACTGCGCTTCGCCGTCGCCGCATACGACGACGCGGGACTGATCGGGCATGGAACGCACGAACGTTTCATCGTCGAACGCGACAAATTCATGAAGAAAGCCTTGGCGAAGATGGGGCGATAACCCACTCCGGCATGGGGAAACGGGATCTGTGAGTGTGCAATTATGCCGGAATCCCAAAGTATAAGGGTTGACAGGATCGATCAAAACATCATCTTAAGGGGGAAAAACATGTACGACAGCATCCATGTCAAGGCGGCCGACGTCGAGCCGAGGCACAGAAGCGGGCTCGACAAATACGAATACCACGTGCGCCCTTTGATTCCCAGGGGACACGCGCGGCAATGCAACATCGCCCTCTATGAGATAGCGCCGGGAAAATCCGCGTATCCCTATCACTATCACGTGAAAAACGAGGAGTCCTTCTATATCTTGAGCGGACAGGGCCTCCTTCGCACGCCCGAGGGCGAGCGCGCGGTTTCCGCCGGGGATTTCATCTTTTTCCCCGCGGGCGAAAAGGGCGCGCACAAGCTCACGAATGCCTCCGGGACGGAGAAGCTGACCTACCTTGATTTTGATACCTACAACGATCTGGACGTGGCGTTCTACCCCGATTCCGGCAAAATCGGCGTCTGGGGCATGGACATTAACCAGCTTCATAAGGTGGAAAATCAGGTGGACTATTATCTGGACGAGTAGGGCAGGCATGCGCAAGACGCGAACACAGCCCAGCGGAACGGAACACGCCGCATTGCGCCTCGACGCGCGCCTGTCGGGGCTTTTAATCGCGTGGTACGATGAAAACGCCCGCGACCTGCCCTGGCGCAGGGACAGGGACCCTTACCGCGTGTGGATTTCGGAAATCATGCTCCAGCAGACGCGCGCGGAGGTCGTAAAGGACTACTACGCGCGCTTCCTCGCGGCGCTGCCCACGGCGCGGGCGCTCGCGGACGCAGACGAGCAGACCCTGATGAAGCTGTGGGAAGGCCTTGGCTACTACGGCCGCGCGCGCAACCTGCAAAAGGCGGCGCGTGCAATCGTAAACGACCTCGGCGGCCTCTTCCCCGAAACGTACGAGGGGTTGCGCGCCCTGCCGGGCGTCGGCCCCTACACCGCGGGGGCGCTCGCGTCGATCTGTTTCGAGCTGCCGACGCCGGCCGTGGACGGCAACGTGCTGCGCGTCGTTTCGCGCATCGCGGGGATCGGGGAACCCGTCGACGCGCCGGAAGTAAAAAAGCGCGTGACGGAGGCGCTCGCATCGCTTTACCCCGCCGCGCGGCGCGGCGATTTTACACAGAGTATAATGGAGCTTGGCGCCACGGTATGCCTGCCCAACGGCGCTCCCAGATGCTGCGTCTGCCCGGCCGAAGGCATCTGTTATGCGCGCGCGTGCAACGCGGCGGCCGACTTTCCCGTAAAAAAACCGAAGAAAGAACGGCGGGAGGAACGGCGCACCGTGCTGCTGCTTGCGTGCGGGGAAAAAACCGCCATCCGCAAAAGGGAACGGGAAGGCCTGCTCGGCGGCCTGTGGGAACTGCCCAATACGCCGGGGGAGCTGGACGCGCAAGGCGCGCTCGACCTTGCGGCGGCGTGGGGCGCGAAGCCCTTCGCCGTTACAAAGAGTTTCAGACGCATGCACATCTTCACGCACGTCGCATGGGAAATGACGTGCTTCTCCATCGAATGCGCCGAGGAGAGCCCGCTTTTCGTCTGGACGAGCAACGCGGAATTAGAGAGCGTCTACGCGCTGCCGAGCGCCTTTCGCAAGCTGCTGGGCCGAGAAACGACATAACGTAAGGCGACTGCACGAAAAGGAGGCCATTATGGCGGAAACGGTCTGCGCCCTCTTGCGCGGCATCAACGTCAACGGCGT
>DATMXR010000167.1:0-9444 GCA_035561315.1 Feifaniaceae bacterium | reverse complement strand
TTGGAAGTCCGTGCATGCACGGGCTTCCGGTTATCACCCTTCAGAAGACCCATCGATGTCCGCAGGACTGATGGCCGGAATTATTGCGCCACATATTCCGCGCCGCGCGCAGGCAGCACTTTCAGGGAACTGAGTTTTAGGCGAAGGTATTCCGCGCCGCCTTCCTCATACGTTTCCAGCGTGCCTATGGCCTCCACCCAGTCGTCCTGCTCGGGGTAGTCTCCCTCCCCGTCCCAGATCACCTCAAAGCCCGCGTTCGCGTCATACCCGCAGCAGCCGGGACCGTAGCGGATGACGGAATAATAGGTCGTATCCGTCACGTCGTAATAATACGCCTGGAATATCCCCTCGTACTTGATTGTCTTGCCCAGGTAATCGCCGGTATTGACATAGATATCGTTCGTCTGGGCGATAAACAGCTTTTCCGTGATTTCAATACGATCGGAATCCGGGGCCGGGGTGGGGGAGAGCACTTTGATATCGACGCCGTCCTTTTGCTTTGCGGTGTCCACCGCCTGCGTCCCGGCTCCGTTTTTTGCGGGGTCTTCTTTGCCCGCCGCGGCGCAGCCGGTGAGCAGCAGGAGGCAGGCAAGGGCGGCCGCGAATAGTTTTTTCATGCGGGAAGCCTTCCTTTCAGGGCGCTTGCCGCCCAGAATATGAGGAACATGACGAGGTTCGTTAATACGATGCTCGCGCCGGTAGGGGTCGCATAAAGGTAGGAGACCGTCACCCCGGCTAAAAAACAGACGATGGAAACCGCCACAGAGCATATCGCCACCGAGCGGAACGTCTTAAACAGCCGCATGGAGGTCAAAGAGGGGAATATGATGAGGCTTGAAATCAGCAGCGCGCCCATCATGCGCATGCCCAATACGATCGTCACCGCCGTCAGTATGGCGATGAGCATATTGTATAACCCCGTATTCGTCCCGGTGGCCTGCGCGAAAGTTTCATCAAACGTCACGCCGAATATTTTGTGGTAGAACAGCAGGTAGAGCAAAAGCACCGCGATGGAAAGCGCGATGCTCAGCGTCACGTCGTCCTTGCTCATGGCGAGTATGCTGCCGAACATATAGTTGCACACGTCCGTATTCATGCCCGTGGTGGCGGAGATCACCACCACGCCGATCGCCATGGCGCTGGTGGAGATGAGCGCGATCGCGGCGTCCCCCTTGAGCTTGCCGCTTTCGCTGACGCGAAGGAGAAGGAAGGCGGCGAGTACCACCACGGGGATGGAGACCGTAAGAGGCGCTAAATTCATGGCCGTGGCGATGGCGAGCGAGCCGAACCCCACATGCGAGAGCCCGTCCCCGATCATGGAATACCGCTTCAATACAAGGCTCACGCCCAAAAGCGCCGCGCACAGGGAAACAAGGAGGCCCACGACCACCGCGCGCACAAGGAACGGATAGGAAAGCATTTCATAGAATACGCTCATTGGACGTTCCCCCCTAAAAAGCGGATTCCTGCATCGGTTTTCAGGTACTCCGGCGTTTCTCCAAAGAACACCTGCGTGCGGTCAAGGTGCAGGATGTGGCTTGCGTAGCGTACGGCGCTTTTTATATCGTGCGATACCATGAGTACGGTGATGCCCAAATCGCGGTTGAGCAGTTCAATCAGGCGGTAAAGCTCCTGCGTCGCCACGGGGTCCAGCCCCGCGGCGGGCTCATCCAATAAAAGCAGTTTTTCCGTCGCGCAGAGCGCCCGGGCCAGCAGCACGCGCTGCTGCTGGCCGCCGGAAAGCTCCCGGTAGCATCTGCGCTTCAGATCTAAAATTCCAAGCCGATTGAGCGCGTCTTCCGCCGCCGCCTTGTCCGCTTTCGTATAGAACGGTTTGAAGCCGCGCTTGCTGAGCCTGCCGGAAAGCGCCACCTCGTACACGCTGGCGGGGAAATCCTTCTGTACCGCCGTCTGCTGCGGCAGGTAGCCGATCTCGGTGGGCACGAGGCCGTCGCCCAATGCGACGCTGCCCCGCGCGGGAAGCTTCAGGCGCAGCAGCCCCTTGACGAGCGTGCTTTTACCCGCGCCGTTCTCCCCTACGATGCAGACATAGGAGCCCGATGTTACGGAAAAATTCAGCCCGCTTATCGCAATGTTGCCGTCATAGGCGAAGGCGGCGTCCCGGCAAGAAATGAGCGCCATCAGGAAAGCGCCTCCTTCAGCGCCGCCACATTGTTTGTCATCAGGTCCAGGTAACCGACGCCGCTTTCAAAATCGGCCTTGGAGATGTTGTGGCATGCGTGCAGCAGCAGTTTTTTAGCATTCGTCGCCTCCGCGATGGTATCCGCCATTTTCTCGTTGGAAAGCTCGATATGAAATACGGCGGGGATCCGCTCGGCCTTGATTTTGTCGATTAAAAACGCGACGGTCCCCGCGCTCGCTTCGGTTTCCGCAGAGCAGCCCGGGAACGCGGCGAAATAGTCCAGGCCGTACGCGTCCGCGAAGTAGCGGAAGGGAAACCGGTCCCCGAACACGATGGTTTTTCTTGCGGCGCTGTCCACAACGTCCTGGAAGGCGGCGTCCAGCGTATCGAGCTTCTTAAGATACGCTTCCGTGTTCGTTTGGTACGTTTCGGCGTTCGCGGGGTCCGTTTCGCAAAGCGTTTCGGAGATCTTTGCTGCGATCAGCTTCGCGTTCTTCGGGGAAGTCCAGACATGCTCGTCGTATTCGGGGCCCCGGATGCCTTCGTCTTCCTCCTCTTCTTCCTCTTCCATGCCTTCCACCAGTTCCTCCTCCACGGGCTGCACGCAGTCCATCAGCTTGATGAGCCTGCGGCCGCCGTCCTCCATGGAGGAAAGCACCTCGTCTATCCAGGCGTCCGATTCGCCGCCCACGTACAGGAATACGTCGCAGTTCTGTATGGCGATGATATCCTGCGGCGTGGGCTCATAGGAGTGGCTTTCCGAGCCCGGCGGCAGCAGCATGGTGAGCGTCACGTTGTCCCCCGCGATTTCGCGCACGAAATCATAGGGCGGGAATATGGTGGCGACGACGCTGATTTTATCTTCGTTCGTTTCGTTTTTTTCGTTTGCGGAAAGCGGCGCGCTTTGGCAGCCGGCGAGGAGCAGCATGCTCAGCAGGACCGCAAGGGCGGCCTTGACAAATCGTTTCATAATATCCTCCGGTATGGTATTTTAGGGTACGCCAAAAAAACATGGCGCAATAGGCCCGGTTTAAAACGGGCCTGCGGCATCTGCAATACCGGATTTAATTGTTGAGACGGATTTTTTGGGAGACAGGCGTGGAGAAAACGGAACGGTCAAAAAGA
The DNA here is from genome assembly GCA_035561315.1 of Feifaniaceae bacterium. Taxonomy (GTDB): domain Bacteria; phylum Bacillota; class Clostridia; order Christensenellales; family CAG-138; genus JAEYLA01. The sequence goes on along the minus strand of DATMXR010000167.1, from coordinate 6,176 downwards.
AGCCGCAGTGCGAAAAACAGCAGCAGGGCGACGGAGAGCGGCGCAACCTTAATGGCATAGGAACCAAGCTGCTTCAACAGGCTCTGCGCCTGGTGAATCTGCGCGCAGACGGCGCAGTGCTCGCCCGTGCAGTCGTGCGCGGCATGCGTGGACACAAAGAATATGGAAAGGAGGGAAACGGCGGCAAACCCGATGCATACGAGCAGGCAAAGAAGCCTTCCCATCGTCCGTCTGTTCATGTCGGTTCCTCCTTTCTATACACAAAACTGGTTCGCCCGCCGGTTGCTTTCAAAGTAGCATACGGGTATACCCGCGTCAATATGAAACGGCTGCCGAAATTTGAAACAAATTGTGACGCGCCGCGTACAAAACGCGGGTCCCTTTGCATGTAAAATGATAGAATGGAGCGACGCGTATAACAGGGGGAGGACAATTTATGCAAATCCGCGAAGCGGCGCAGGAAGACCTCATTGGCCTGCTGGAACTCTATACCCATCTGCATGGCAACCCCATGCCGGAACCGGACGAAAAACTGCGGCAGGTATGGGACGGCATTTTAAACGACCCGAATCATCATATCCTCTTGGGAGAGCTGGAGGGCAAGCCCGTATGCTCCTGCGTGACCGTCGTCATCCCCAATCTCACGCGCGGGCAAAGGCCGTATGCGCTCCTCGAAAACGTCGTCACCCATCCGGCGCACCGGAAGAAGGGGTACGCCTCCGAAACGCTTGCCGCGGCGGCCGCGCTTGCGCAAAAAGCGGGCTGCTATAAAATCATGCTGCTGACCGGCGCGAAGGATGGGAGCACGCTGCGTTTTTACGAGCGGGCCGGGTTCAATGCAAAGGATAAAACAGCCTTTGTCAGGTGGCTGTAAAAAACGGGCCAGTTGTATCATTCCCGGCTTGGCAGGTATTTGTACCCGTGATACAATAGCAATAATTGAATTTGGGCCTGTACTTGGAATACCTCCGGTATGCCCGGCATTTTTTTCGTACACGGCCTTATTTTAGAAAGGGCCGCATATGCTTGTCACAGCGCTCATGTTTCTTGTTATCCTCTTTTTGCCGCGGCTCATCGTCGTACTCACCGAAAAAATCAAACCGTTCGGCACGTTCGGCCCCGTGTTTCTGTGTTACGCGGCGGGGCTGCTGCTGAGCTTTGTGTTCCGGCCACTTGGGGCGGATCTTACATTGGCCTCGGATTTTTCCTCGGTGCTCGTGTGCGTGGGTATGCCGCTCATCCTGTTTTCGGCCGATCTTCCGGCGCTCAAAAAGCTCGCGAAGCCCATGCTGTTTTCCTATGGCATGAATGTTCTCGCGTCGGTCGTCGTCGCGATCGCCGCTTTCTTTTTGTTCCGCGCGGCGGTGCCGCGGGCGGAAAGTATCAGCGGCATGCTGGTGGGGGTCTATGTGGGCGGCACGCCCAACATGATCGCCGTAGGCAACGCCATGGGCGCCCCCGCGGAGCAGATCATGCTGGTGCAGACCGCGGATATGATCGCCGGGGGCATTTATTTCTTCCTGCTGCTTTCCGTGCTGCCGCGGCTTTTGAAGCGCTTCCTGCCGGAGTATCAATATGTCGGCACGGGCGCGGGCAAGGACGAGGCGCTGCGCTACGCCGGGGAATTCAGCGGGAAAAAGCAGAAGATCAAGCCGCTCCGGGCGTTTATAAGCCGCGCGGCCATGGTGCTGCTGGCGCTTTTATGCTTTGCGGCGGCCGCGGGCATCTGCCTGCTGCTTCCCAGCCGCTACGGCAACACGGGCTTAGCAAAATTGAGCGAATACACCGCCGTCATCATGCTGACGGTGACGACGCTCGGCATCGCGCTTTCGTTTATTCCCCGGGTGCGCAGCGCGCACGGCTCCTACAGCTCGGGCCAGTACTTCCTGCTGATGTTTTCGGTGGTGATGGGGCTGAGCTTCGATCTTTCCGCCATCGGCTCGGCGCTCACGCTGCTTGTGATGGTGCTGCTGGTGCAGTTCGGCACGGTACTGCTGCACCTTCTGCTCGCAAAGCTCGGCAAGATCGATTCCCACACCATGCTCATCACCTCCACCGCGGGCATATTCGGCCCGCCGTTCATCATTCCGGTCGCGAACGCGCTCGGCAACGATGAGATCATACTCCCCGGCATACTCTGCGGGATACTGGGCCTGGCCATAGGCAATTACCTGGGCCTGGGCGTGGGCGAGCTGCTGCGGCTGTTTTAACGGGAGGGGAAGGATGCGTATCGTCATCATCGGCGCGGGGGCGATCGGCGCCGTGACTGCCGCCTACATGGCAATGGCGGGCGAGGACGTGACGCTCGTCTGCCGCAGGGAGGCGGCGGCGGAAGCCATCCGGAAGGAAGGGCTCCGCGTCACGGGCAGGCGCGGCGCGCACACGGTGCCGCTCCATGCGGTAAGCGGCGTTACGGCGCTTTCCGGCACATACGATTGCTGCCTCGCCGCCACCAAGGCGTACGATCTTTTTGAGGCGGCAAAGAGCGCGCTTCCCTATCTCGCGCCCGGGGTCCCGGTGGTGGCGCTGCAAAACGGCATGTGCGCCGATATTTTAATAAGCGCCGTGGGCGAAGAGCGCGCGGCGGGCGCCATCGTGACATGGAGCTGCACCATGCATGCGGATACGCACATGGAGCTGACCGGGGAGGGCGGCTTTATCCTGGGCATGATGCGCGGCGGAAGCGACGCGCGGCTTCTCCCCGTTCAAAAAGCGCTTTCCCGCATGGCCCCCACGGAGCTGACGGAAAACTACCGTTCCGCCATGTTTTCAAAGCTCATCATCAATTCCGGCATCACCTGCGGGGGCGCCATGGCGGGCGAAACGCTCGGGAACATGCTGCTGCGTTTGGACGCGCGGCGGTTCTTTATAGAGATCGTGCGGGAGGACCTGCGCGTGGCAAGCGCCATGGGCATACGGGTCCCGCCGTTTGGCGGAAAGCTCGATTATTACAGATTCATCAATGGGAACGGGCCTTGGGACCGGCTGCGCAGGCATGTGACGCTTCTTATCGTGGGGCTTCAATATTGGAAGCTCAGGTCCTCGTCGCTGACGTCGCTTCTGCGCGGCGGCAGGACGGAGGTGGATACGTTAAACGGCTGGATCGCGCAAAAAGGTATGGAATTGGGGGTATCCACTCCCGTTAACGGCGCGGTTGCGCGCATCATAAAGGAGATCGAGGCGGGAAGCCGGGCGATCACTCCAAAGAATATCGCCGAAGCGCTCAAAGGATAAAAACGAAAGGACTATCGAATATGGATAAAACGCTGGAAGCCATCAACGCCGTAACCCCCGAAACGCTTGAGGAGTATAACAAATACGTCATGCTGGGCAGCGGCCAGCACGGCGTCTGCTTTGAACACGGCAGCGGCGTGCGGCTTTACGATTTACAGGGCAAAAGCTACATCGACTGCACCTCCCAGGGCTGGGCGCTGTACCTGGGCCACGCCAACGCGGAGATCCGCGACGCGGTCTCTTCGCACATGGGCACGCTCGGCCACCTGAACCAAAATAGCGACAGCCGCCCGCGCTACGCGCTTGCAAAGCGGCTGACCGAGCTTGCGCCAAAACACCTCAACCGCGTGCTGTTCACCGTGGGCGGCAGCGCCGCCATAGAGGCCGCCATGAAGCTCGCCGTCAAGCACGTCAAAGGCGCGCGCAAATTTATTTCTTTGCAGGACGGCTACCACGGCACCTCGCTCACCACGGGCGCGGCCTCCTGGATCTCCACCAAAGCGGCGGGCATATTCACCGGCTTCAACAGCTTTTTGAGCATATTGAACGACGTATTCGTCCGCGTCCCCAACCCGTACCTGTACCGCTGGACGGATACCGCTAACCCCGAGGATTGTATCGATTACTGCCTGAAGGCGGCAAGGGAGACCATGCGTTCGGGCGTAAGCGGCCCGGTGGCGGGCGTCGTCGTGGAGCCGCTGCAGGCGAGCGGCGGGCAGATCCCCATGCCCAGGCGGTATCTGGAGGGCCTGCGGCAACTGTGCGACGAGTTCGACGCGCTTTTGATATTCGACGAAATGCAGACGTTCTGCCGCATCGGCGACTATTTTGCCTCCAACAAGTACGGGGTGGAGCCGGATATCATCTGCATGGGCAAGGCGCTTGGCGCGGGGCTCCCCATCGCCGCCATACTCGTACACGACCGGGTGGAGGGCTTCGGCCCGCTGGGCGAGGACATCCATACGTTCTCCAACAACAGCATCGCGCAGGTGGCGGCGCTCAAGCAGCTTGAAATCATAGAGCGGGACCATATCCTCGAAAACGTCAACGCGATCGGCTCGCGCTTCGCGAAAGGCCTCGCAGAGCTGCAAAAGAAATATCCCTGCATCGGGGACGTGCGGCAGGCAGGCCTGCACATCGGCGTCGAGTTCGTGGAGAACCCGTCTACCAAGGAACCCGCGCTGCGCCTTGCGCAGACGGTGAAGGCCGCGGCGCTTTCCATGGGCCTCATACTGGGCGAGGCGGGCTACCGCCTGAACGTGCTAAAAATCAAGCCGCCGCTTGTCATAACCGGGGCCGAGGCGGACGAGGCGCTGGGCATTTTTGACGCAGCGGTCGGCGCCGCGCTGCAGATGGCGGGAAACTAGCCGGATGTAAATGGAGCCTATGCTGCCGATACTACCCGCAAAAGGGATATCGGCAGTTCGTTTTTTTGGAGCAAAGGCAGGCTTGACAAGTATGCCGAATGTTGTATAATAAGTTATACTAGTTATACGAATTGGAGGAACATATGGCGGAGCATACGGAAAAGGCCGCTCAGGAATTCGGGAAATATATGAGTTCGGTCAAGGTGGGGCCGAAAGGGCAGATCGTCATCCCCAAGGAGGCGCGGGACATGTTCCGGATCAAGCCCGGGGACACGCTGCTGCTGCTTGCGGACGCCAGCCGGGGCATCGCTGTTCAGCGGCAGGATTATTTTGATAAGATCGCGGACGAAATTTTTCTGCGCGCCGCGGAGGATAAAAATCAGTCCGCGGAAAAAGAAGGCGGCCTGCGCTTCGCGGAGGCCGTCAAGGCCGCAAAGCAGGCGGCCGAAGAAAAGAAAGAGTGAAGCGGGTGGTAAAAATGCTGCTTGCGCTTGGCGGGCTGCTGCTGCTCATCATCGTCGCGGCGTCGGCCTATGTATACAACAACATGAATTATGACAAAGGCGCCGAAAAACGTCTGATAAACGCCGGTTTTACGGAAAAACAGGCCGCGCTGCCGGACGGTACGGCGCTCAATTACGGGGAAGGGCCCGATAACGGGCCACCTCTGCTTTTGATCCACGGGCAGATGACAAGCTGGAAGGATTATGTAAATGTGCTCCCCGCGCTTTCCAAACGCTTTCATATATTCGCCGTGGACTGCCACGGGCACGGCGGCTCCAGCAAGGACCCAATAAAATATTCGGCCGCGGCCATGGGGAACGATTTTATATGGTTTATAGAGCGGGTCATAGGCGAACCCGCCATAATCTCCGGCCATTCGTCCGGGGGGTTGCTGACGGCGTGGCTTGCAGCAAATGCGCCGGAAAACGTGCGGGGCGTCGTGCTGGAGGACCCTCCGTTTTTCTCCACGGAAGCCGGGCGGCGGGAGACCTCCTACGCGTGGCTCGACAGCTTCGAACCCATCCACCGGTTTTTGAACCAGGACAAAGAAACGGACTATGCTCGCTTTTATCTGGAGCATACGTATCTGCAGAATTTCTTTGGCGAGTCCTGGAACGGCATCAAAAAATACGCGTACTCATATCTGGACAAACATCCGGGCAAGGGCTTGCGGATATTCTTCCTTCCGCCGTCCATGAACAGGGGGTTCGATCTGATCACGGGCGAGTACGACCTGCGCTTTGGGGACGCCTTCTATGACGATACCTGGCTTATGGGATACGATCAGGCGGAGACGCTCAAAAAAATCCGCTGCCCGTCGGTGCTGATCCACGCGAGCTGGAGCTATTCCAAGGACGGCGTGCTCCTTGCCGCCATGAGCGGGGAGGACGCGCGGCGCGCCCATGAGCTGATACCGGGGAACATCCTGGTGGACGTGAAATCCGGGCACGACGTGCATTACGAAAAACCGAAGGAGTTCGTGCGCATCATGCTGGAGTTTTTAGAGTCGCTTCCCGCGGAATAAGGCAGAGCTGAACAAAATGCGCGCAAGCGCATTTTCAGCCTGCTGAC
>DATMXR010000166.1:0-2014 GCA_035561315.1 Feifaniaceae bacterium | reverse complement strand
AACTGATGCACAAGTGCATACGGGCTTGTCTCCAAATGGCAGCCCAAACTCGCCGGACTTATTTCTTGTGCCTTCTTTTCCGGGGTTTATGTGCAATTTGCACATATCTTCCAGTTCCCAAGCAACATCGCAAAGGGCTGCCGTGCTTTTCTTAGCACGACAGCCCCTTTTCATATGGAACGAATTCCAAAGGGGCGTGCCCCTTTGGCGGGGTTTGGGGCAGAGCCCCAACGTATCCTATCTCTCGAACAAATCATTCTCCAGCGCGTCGATGGCCACAATAGCGGGAACGCCGTCGAACATCAGCTTTAAAATCGCTTCCGCGCCGAGCTCAGCGAAAGCGACGGGTTCCGCTTTTACGATATGCCGGGCAATCAGCATGCCCGCGCCGCCGGTGGCGGCAAAATACACGGCGCGGCCGCGCATGGCCTCTTTCACATCCGCGCTTCGCTTTCCTTTTCCGATCATGGCGGTCATGCCGCGCCCGATAAGAGCGGGCGTATAGGCGTCCACGCGCCCGCTGGTGGTGGGCCCGCAGGGGCCTATCACCTCGCCCGGGGCGGCGGGGCAGGGCCCGGCGTAATAGATGCATGCGCCTTCAAGCGGAATGGGCAGTTCCTCCCCGGCCTCCATCATGGCGTGCAGCCGCTTGTGCGCGGCGTCCCGCGCGGTGTAGGCCGTGCCGTAAAGGGCGACGACGTCGCCCGCGCGCAAGGTGGAAATCGCTTCCTTGGAAAGCGGGAGTTCAACGCGTATCGCTTCCATCGTATTCCTCCTTTACAGCACGGCGCTTGCGTGGCGCGCACAGTGGCACTGCACGTTCACGGCCACGGGCAGGCCCGCGAGGTGCGTGGGCAGCTCGCCGATGTGCACGGCAAGCGCGGTCGTATTCCCGCCAAAGCCCATGGGACCTATTTTGAGCGCGTTAATTCGTGTAAGCGTTTCCTGCTCCAGGGCGGTAAGCTCCGGCGTTTCGGCAGAGGAGCCGATATCGCGCAGCAGCTGCCGTTTCGCTAAAAGCGCCGCGGCTTCCATAGTGCCGCCCACACCCACGCCCAATATCACCGGCGGGCACGCGTTGGCCGCGCCCAGCCGCGCGGTTTCTATAATGGCGTCCGCGACCCCTTCCACCCCCTTGCTGGGGGTAAGCATATACAGCCTGCTCATGTTCTCGCTGCCAAAGCCCTTGGGCGCGACGGTGATAGTCGCCCGGTCCCCCGGCACAAAGCGGATATGCAATATCGCGGGGGTATTGTCCCCAGTGTTTTTTCGCGCAAGCGCGGTCAGCGAGGATTTTCTTAAATACGAGTTCGTATAGGCGCGCTTTACCCCGTTATTTACGGCGGCGTTCACGTCCCCTTCTATGAAAACATCCTGCCCGATATCCAGGAACACCACGGCAAGCCCCGTATCCTGGCAGCAGGGGCGGCGGGCGGCGCGGGCCATCTTCTCGTTCTCCAATATCTGGCGGAGTGTCTCGCGGGCCGGGCCTTCCTCCCGTTCATGCGCGGCCCGGAGCGCTTTTAACACGTCCTCCGGCAGGCGGCACACCGCGTCCACGCACAGGCCCGCTACAGCGGACTCCACCGCTTCCGCTTGTATGATACGCATACAATGTTCCTCCACAGTTTATGGGGACAGTATACCATAAAAAATGAATACGGGGGCTCAAAAGCCGCAAAAAAAGGCACGCCGGATAACGCGCGTTTTGTTTTCCAAAACTAAACATCCGGTTTAATGAAACTGCGTCCGTTATTTGAGGCGGATTTTACATCGTTCCCGCGCGCTTTACAAAAAGGGACACAAAACCGCCGCGCTCCGCGTGGAAATTTTACCGTGCGCAATCGAAAACCGTCGTTGACAAACGCATATTTTTATGTTTCAATAAATAAGGTTTTGTTTAGAAACAGTAAACAACGAGTTTAGCGTTTGTGCTTCAATGACGCAACGGTGGAGTTTAGGAAATTTGCGCTATATATACGGCGCACAGGGCAAACGAAAGGAGGCGGCCATG
>DATMXR010000165.1:0-2263 GCA_035561315.1 Feifaniaceae bacterium | reverse complement strand
ATAAAAGCAGCATCGCATATGCGATAGCTGCTTTTTATCATGCGCTGAAATTGGCCTGAAATGTTTAAGGCAAAAACATTGACGCCCATGCTTTTCCATAAAAGAGTTGAGGCGTTTAATAATCCTGACTACCTCTACGAGCTGAAGCTCATGGCATACGCCGCCTCGCGTATCTGGACGAAAACAGCACCGCGCTGCGCACAAAAGAAAGCAAGCCTTTAGTTCTCCACGATCTCCACTATATCTCCCGGATGGACGGCGCCTTCCTTCAAAACAACGGCGAATATGCCCTCAAAGGGCATGATGCACGCGCCAAGCTTCTTGTAAATTTCACAGTGCTGGTGGCAGGCCTTGCCGATCTGCGTGACCTCAACATGGCAGTCCCCGAGCTTTAGCTTCGTGCCCACGGGAAGGGTGAACAGCGTGATGCCCTCCGTGGTGACGTTTTCCGCAAACATGCCGGGGCGCAGGTCTCCCCCGCCCATGGCGGTCATTTTATCGATGCTTTCCTGCGCCAGCAGGCTTATTTGCCTGTGCCAGCTGCCCGCGTGCGCGTCGCCCTCCATGCCGTGATCCTTTATCAGGCGGGCTTCCGGAACGGGCTGTTTGACGGTACCTTTTTTAAGGCTGATGTTGACGGATACGATGCTGGCCACGTTATCCTCCGATTCTTGACATGTCTTTTTCCGAATGAAACCCGTCGTCGTCAAAACGGTGTGTGGGCGGTTTCTGATAGACCGCCTCCCGTATGACATCCGCGAGCATGGCGTCGTCCTTCTGCGCGAGCGCTTCAACGAGCGATACCTCCGCGTCCACGCCCAGGCACAGCCGCAGCATGCCGTCGCTCATGACCCTTACGCGGTTGCAAAAGCCGCAGAACCGGTGGGAAAGGGGGCTGATAAACCCCACGCGCCCCTGATGGCCCTGTACAACATAATCCGCGGCGGGCTGCCCCGCGTAGCGCGGGGGAATGGCCGTGAGCCAGGGACGCGTCTTTATGATTTCGTCCCCGGTCACCCGGCGGGAAACGTCGCCTTTCCCCATGGGCATCAGTTCGATAAACCGTACGTCGATGGGGCGCTCTTTCGCCAGGTTGATAAACGCGTCGATCTCCCCGTCGTTGATGCCGCGCATGAGCACCGCGTTGACTTTGAGCGGCGCAAGGCCCGCTTCGATCGCCTCCTGCATGCCAATAAGCACAGGCGCAAGCTCCCCGCCGCCGGTGATGGCGCGGTAACGGTCCGCGTCAAGCGAATCCATGCTGATGTTGACGCGCGTCAAGCCCGCTTCTTTTAACGCCCGCGCCCTGCCCGGCAAAAGCTGGCCGTTGGTGGTGAGCGTGATCTCCTCTATTCCTTTGATTGCGCGTAAGTCTGAAACGATCGCCAGGATATCCGCCCGCAGCAGCGGCTCGCCGCCGGTCAGGCGCACCTTTTTTACGCCAAGCTTAGCCATTGCGCGCACGACGCGCGCGAATTCCTCCGCCGTCAGCTCCCGCTGCTCCGCCTGCATCCGGTAGCCCCTGCAATAGGCGCAGTTTAGCTGGCAGCGCTCCGTCACGGAAAGGCGCAAATAGGTGATATCCCTGCCCCATTGGTCCTTCATGCGTCCTCCCTTTTGTACGTGCCCGAGCGCCCGCCGGTCTTTTCCAGGAGGCGGATCTGGCCTATTTCCATCCCCTTGTCCACGGCCTTGCACATATCGTACACGGTGAGCGCGGCTATGGAAGCCGCGGCGAGCGCCTCCATCTCGACACCCGTCTTGTAGCTGCACGTGACGGCGGCCTCGATGCGCAGTTTGTCCGGCCCCAGCGGGAAAAACGCCACCTCCACGCCGTCGAGCGGGATGCTGTGGCAAAGCGGGATCAGCTCCGCCGTTTTTTTTGCGGCCATGATGCCCGCGACGCGGGCCACGGCGAGTACGTCGCCTTTTTTGAGATCGTTGCTTACTATCTTTTGGAGCGTTTCCGGCCGCAGCGTCAGAACCGCCTCCGCCACGGCGGCGCGCTTGGCGGCGCTTTTTTCACCGATATCGACCATATGCGCCTCGCCCCGCGCGTTCAGATGTGTTAGTTCCATAGCGCCTCCGGTTAAAAAGACAGGCTTTTATTCAGTATAGCATGGTTCGCGCCTCCGCCGCACCGTTATTTTCAATTATATACAACGGTGTGAGGGGGCGCAATGAAAAAGCCGCCCGGCGGGGGCAGCTCAGATACGCTGAGGGCCCTGCCCTCAAACACCCGCTTAGGGCCGTAACGGCCCTA
>DATMXR010000164.1:0-2651 GCA_035561315.1 Feifaniaceae bacterium | reverse complement strand
GCCCGTGAGAAACGCGGTAATCGCGAACAGCCCCAGCTTGGAAAAAGCGTTTTCCGCCGCATCTCCAAAGCGGATGCCGTTGACGACATAGTCATATTCCTGGTTGGACAGGTCGCCGGAAAATCCAACCGCAAGGAAGGCAACGATCAAAGCGCCGGTCGCGGCCAGGGTTTTCTCCGCGCCGGGGTTGTCGCGAACCCGGAGATAGGCGCAGCAAAACCCCAGTATCATCACGCCGAACAGCACCGTAAAGAAACCGTGGCGGTACAGGCCGCCAAGCCACAGCGAAAGTGCGGCCGCCGCCGCCAGGACGAGCGCACACAGCACTAGACGCTTCCCTTGCGCGCGGAGGCCCGCCTCCGACTCGTCAAGGGGACGGGCTTTGCCGTCGCGGCCCGCGCTGCGGGCAAAGTACACCGCATATCCCATGAGCGGCAGCCCGGACAGGCCCCCGATTGCGGATAGAATCGCGCCGATATAAAATTTTGCCGCCGCGCCTCCCGTAAGGTTCATGGAATCCGTCGCCTTGAGCCCGAGCGAGGATACCATCTGGATGCCGAGCGCGCACAGCAAAAGAAAAATGAGTGCGGCGCAGATCATAGTCCGGAGTTTTCTGCCCTTCTCGGTGGATCCTTTCATAAGAACGCTCCCCCTGCTCGGAACAAAACAAGCCCGCGGTCCGACGTATTTCCCAAACGATGCGGCAATGCCAATGTGTCAATGACAGGTTATTTTATCAAATATATCCATAGAAAAGGTGTGCAGGTTGCCCACATTCCCCATTTTAAGTATAAAAACGGAGACTGAGATAATAAAAAAGCCCCAAATTTTAGATGCTTTGGGGCGCCTGTTTTGTTGTGAAGCAAACTTCCATTGCCGTTGCCCGCGCGGGGTTCCGGTGGGTTCATCCGCATCGTTACCTCATCCTCATCCCTCTCATGAACTTGCCCATCACAATGGCGGTCACGAGCACGGCGATCACCGCGAAGCCCACGAGCACCGCGACCCACCATTGGACGACGGGCTTCTGCTCCTCTTCGTCGTCCGTATCCGCCTCGATCACGGGAGCCTTGATCTCGGTCGTGAAGTCGATACTGACCGTGTATTCCTGGTCCGCGTCGTCGTAGTAGGTGATCACATACCGCCCGTAGGTCTGGCCGTAGCTTTCGGTATAGCCTTCGGTCATGGAGAGCATGCCCACGAAGATTTTCAGCTCCCCGTACCCCGCCTCGCCGGGGAGGATATCCCCGAGGAACACGCTCGAGGTCGGAAACAACCCTGCGCCCTCGAGCGTGACGGAGACGTTTCGAAGGGTCGCTTTGCCCACGTTAAAGACGTTGGCGGGCAGGGTGAAGGTATCCCCCGCGGTGACGGATTTCGCCACGCTGAACGTATCGTAGGAAATCTCCACCGGCTGCGTGACGTTCACGAGGAATTGCCGTGTCGCCGTGTACGTCCCGCCGTACAGGTCCTCATAATCGAGCGTCACGGAAAACGCGCGGTTCCCCGCCAGCACGTCCTTGGTGGTTTTCAGCTTGAAGCTCGCCGTCGCGCTTTCCTCCGAGGCGATGTTCTCTAAAAGTATCGCGTTGTTCGCGTCCGCGGGGAGGACGCCCGCCTCGGAACTTTCCCAGGAGAGCTTCACGCTCCGCGCGCGCAGGTTGCCGATGTTATCGATGGTGAGCGTCACGGTGAATTCCTCGTTCCCGCCCACGGTCTGCGGGTCAATGGAGCAGCCGGAGATGAAAAGCTCCGGCTTTTCCGCTTCCACCTTCGGGATGTCGTTCGGATCGGGCGGGGTTTGCCCGTCCGCAATCGTGATGTATACGGTGAAGCTCTGCCGCGCGGGATTGCCGTTCGCGTCGAGGTAGGCCGCGTTGGCGACGATGGGATAGGAACCGTTGTATCTGCCCTTCTCGAGCGGAATCTCAAAGGCGAACAGGAATGCTGAGTTCCACGCCGAGCGCGTCTGCGAATAGTTGCCGTAGACGAAGGGGCTGTTCGCCGTCGAACCGAGGTCGAGCGTGACGGACACGCGCCCGTCGTAGGCTTCTCCCAATAGCGGCAGGATAAGGTATGCCTTGCCGTCCTTGACGGTGGGCATATACCCTTGTGCGTAGGTCTTGTTCATGCCGGTGTAGAGCGTAGCGCTGTCGATAAAGAGCGCGCCGGATACGGTCTCTTCCTTCTCGTTCGGGTCTTTCCCGTCGGAAATGGTGAGGTAGACGGGGAACTCCTGCACTTTCGCCGTGCTGGAGGAATCCGTGTAGCGCGCCTTGAAGGTGACGGCGTAGGTGCCGTTCACGCGGTTCGCCTTGAGGGGGAGGGAGAGCTGAATGAGAAATACGCCGTCCGCGTCCGCGCTGACGTTGAACTCGTAATTGCCGTAGGAGAACGGGGAATCCTCCGCTGTGCCGATCGCGGGCGTCACGGTGATGGAACTCACGCCCGCGTCCCTCGATTTGAGCGGCAGCACGAAGTTCGCGTTGCCGCCGGAAACGGTCGGCACATAGCCCTGGGCGTAGCTTTTGGCCATGCCGTCGTAGACGTTTTCCGTGTCGATGTAGAGCGTATCCCCTTCGGCGAGCGCCATCGCCGCGAAAACGAGCATGAGCGCGAGGAACAGCGCCATTCCCACAATCATCTTTTTC
>DATMXR010000163.1:0-8909 GCA_035561315.1 Feifaniaceae bacterium | reverse complement strand
GCCGCCCGGCGCTTTAGGATTATCAACAATTTGCCTCCCTTGTGAAAGGGAGGCAGCAGGCGAAGCCTGACGGAGGGGTTCATAGCTAATATACGCTTTAGGTGGAATCCCTCCACCGCTGGCGCGGTCCCCCTCCCTTTCACAAGGGAGGCTTTCGTATTGTCCACTTTAATCCGTCCTTTACGTCGGCGTGTACGCCGCAATGGACACCTCTCGCAGCCGCCGGCCGCCCCGCAAGCGAAGGAAACTTAGAACGGCCACTTTAAACCCGTCCTCTGTGGCGGTGTGTACGCCGCAAAGGACACCTCTCGCAGCCGCCGGCCGCCCCGCTAAGGGCGCAGGCGGATGCGGAAAGCCCCGCCGCAGCGGTTCCCTGCCGCGGCATCCTCGCGGATATGCCGCAGGCATGTCCGCGACATAGCAAAAGCGCCCGGTGTAAGCCGGACGCTTCTGCCTCAGGAAGAAGAATATGAACGGTAAAAAGGCTGGGGCTCCCGCTAAGCCCTAAACCTTATACCTCGAACAAAAGCTTGGCGTAAGACGGCAGCGGCCAATAGGACTCCGCCGTGATCAGCTCAAGCGCATCCGCCGCTTCGCGCACCGCGTTCATGGCGGGGATGACGGCATCGCGGCAATAGGCCGCGTGCTTTAAGGACCCGCCGTTGCTTTCGCGGGCGAGTACGGCGTCGAGCGCTTCGATCGCGGCATAGAGCTTTGCGGAAAGCTCGCTGATCTTTCCTGCGAGGTTCTTTTCCACATCCGCGTTGACGCCCGCGCCGCTCTTGGCGACAACGGTATCCGCTAGCCTGCCCGCATATGCCAATACGGCGGGCAGTATCTTCTGCCGGGCGAGGTCCAAAGTGGTGACGGCCTCTATGGAGACGACCTTGGTGTAGTTCTCCAGCGTGATCTCATAGCGCGAGTGGGCTTCCTTTTCGGTGAGTATGCCGTGCTTTTTGAACAGGGCGATATTTTTCTCGGCCACCAGGCAGGGCAGGGCCTCGACGGTGGATTTGAGGTTCAGCAGTCCCCGCTTTTCGGCCTCGGCCACCCATTCGTCGGAATAGTTGTTGCCGTTAAAGAGGATGCGCTTGTGGGCGATGATGGTTTCGCGCACGATTTTGGCGAGCGTTACGTCAAAGTCCGCGGCTTTTTCCAATTCATCCGCAAACAGGGAGAGGGCCTCGGCGACGATGGTGTTGAGCACGAAATTGGGTCCTGCGATGGAGAACGAGGAGCCGACCATGCGGAACTCGAACTTGTTGCCGGTGAACGCGAACGGCGAGGTGCGGTTGCGGTCCGTGCTGTCCTTGGGGATGGGCGGCAGCACGCGCACGCCTATGCCCATTTCGCCTTTTTTGGGCGCAAGGTAACCGGCGTCCTTTTCAATGGCTTCCACAACGCCCATCAGCTCTTCGCCCAGGAATATGGAAACGATGGCCGGAGGCGCCTCGTTCGCGCCCAGGCGGTGATCGTTTCCGGCGCTGGCTACCGTCACGCGCAGGAGATCCTGGTAATCGTCCACGGCCTTGATGACGGCGGCGAGGAAGAGCAGGAACTGCTTGTTGTCTATGGGGGATTTGCCGGGGTCGAGAAGGTTCAGCCCGGTGTCGGTCGCGAGCGACCAGTTGTTGTGCTTGCCGCTGCCGTTGACGCCCGCAAACGGTTTTTCATGCAGCAGGCAGACAAGGCCGTGGCGCTTTGCGACCTTCTGCATGAGCTCCATGGTAAGCTGGTTGTGATCGGTCGCGATATTGGTATCCGTGAATATGGGCGCAAGCTCGTGCTGGGCGGGCGCGACCTCGTTGTGCTCGGTCTTCGCGAGTACGCCAAGCTTCCACAGCTCCGTGTTCAGGTCGTGCATGTACGCGGCGACGCGGGGCTTGATGGCGCCAAAGTAATGGTCCTCGAGCTCCTGGCCCTTGGGCGGGCGGGAACCGAACAGCGTGCGCCCCGTAAACCGGATATCCGGGCGGAGCCTGAACAGCTCTTCATCAATGAGGAAGTATTCCTGCTCGGGGCCGACGGTGGAGACGACGCGGGTCACTTCCGTATGGCCAAACAGCTTCAATACGCGCAGCGCCTGGGCGTTGATGGCCTCCATGGACCGGAGCAGCGGGGTCTTTTTATCCAGCGCTTCACCGCCGTAGGAGCAGAACGCGGTGGGGATGTAAAGGGTATTGTCCTTGATGAAGGCGGGGCTGGTCGGGTCCCAGGCGGTGTAGCCGCGCGCTTCGAACGTGGCTCTGAGGCCCCCCGAGGGGAAGCTTGACGCGTCCGGCTCGCCCTTAATAAGCTCTTTGCCGGAGAATTCCAATATGATGCTGCCATCCGGGCAGGGGGACAGAAAACCGTCGTGTTTTTCGGCGGTAATGCCGGTCATGGGCTGGAACCAGTGGGTGAAGTGGGTCGCACCCTTTTCAACGGCCCAATCCTTCATTGCGTTCGCCACGATATCCGCCACGCCGGACTCCAGATCCTGCCCGAGGCGGATGGTCTGCTGAAGCTTGCGGTAGGTTTCCTTGGGAAGGCGGGCCTTCATTACCGCACGGTTGAATACCATGCTGCCGAATAGTTCCTTTACCTCGCTCATATTGCTTCCTCCTGTCAACTTCTTACAAAAATAATATAGGGCGCCGTGCTAAACGTAGCACAGCGCCCTTGCTGCCCTAAAGATACGATTACTTTACATGGTATGCACGTGGTTTGTCAATGGGTATTTATTCAATTTAATTACCCGCTCTTTTTCGGCAACTGCCTTTTGTGCTATAATACGCGTATTGCTTGAAAGGGATACATATTCGTGCAGGTTACAAAAAAACAGGCGCTGCTGGCGGAAGCCGCCCTTCTTCTCGCGGGGCTCATTTGGGGAAGCGGCTTCGTCGTGATGAAGAACTCCTTGGATCTGCTGCCCGTGAACTGGCTGCTTACCCTCCGCTTTTTTATTGCCGCCGCGGTATTGTGCGGCATATTGTGGAAGCGCGTATTGCATGTGGATAAACGAACGCTTGCCGCGGGCGCCGTCTGCGGCGTGCTCCTGTATGCGGGCTACTATGTGCAGACGCTGGGCCTGAACGAGACGACGGCGGGCAACAACGCGTTCCTCACCGCGATCTATGTGGTGCTTGCGCCGCTGTTCCACTGGTTCATCAGCGGGAAAAAGCCGGGAAGCCATGTCTTTGCCGCGGCCGTATTGTGCCTGGCCGGGGTGGGCCTCATCGCGCTGCAGCAGGGCATGCGGGCAAACGCGGGCGACCTTCTCACGCTGCTGTGCGGCATGCTGTTTGCCGTGCACATTGTGGCCGTGGCGCATTTTACCGAAAAAGGCGTGGACGTGTTTTTGCTGACCGGACTGCAGTTTTTGTTCGCCGCCGTCAGCGGCGCCATCATGGGCGCGTTTTTGGAGCCGTTCCCCGCGCCCGAAACGCTTTTTGCGTCCGAGACCGTTTCATCGCTTTTATACCTGGGGTTTGGCTGCACGCTGCTTGCGCTGCTGCTGGAGAATATCGGCCTGAAGTATGCGCCGGTTTCGAGCGCTTCCCTGCTGATGAGCACGGAGGCGCCGTTCGGGTTTTTGTTCGGCATCCTGTTCCTGCAGGAGCCGTTCACCATACGCTTCCTGTTCGGCGCCCTGCTGATCGCGGGCTCCATCGTGTTGTCGGAACTGGGGCATAAGCTGAAGCGCAAAAAGCGGGAACCCGCCGTTGAAGAGGATTTGGCCGTGCCCGCAGGCGCGCTTCCCGCTGAACAGGAGTAGAAGAAATAGAAGGAGCAGGGAAACGGGCAGACGGCGTCTGCCCGTTTTGTTTGAGTTTGTTTACCCCGCCTGCCCTATCACGTCCTGCAGCGCCGTCTTGGCGGCAGTGGAGGTCACGGTCGCGCCGGATACGGCGTCGAGCGCAGAAGGATCAAATTCCGAAAGCGGCCTGCCCTTGAATTCGGCAAGCGCTTTGTTGTAGGTTTCGATCGCCGCTTTGCCCACGCCTTCGGTTTCGTCCGGCCCGCTCAGAGTCAGCGTATCGATATTGCCGCCCGTTAAGGTCAGCGTCGCGGTCACGTCGCCGCCATACCCCTTTGCCGAGGCCGTCATGCCGGTGCCCGGCGAGGCCTCCGGAACGCCGCCGGGCGAAGCCTCCGGAACGTTATCGGGCGGCGCGGTTTCCCCCGCCGGGGAAGGGACCCCGGTGGCCTGGGGGGAGGGCGTGACTTCCGGCGTCGTGGTGCAGGCAAAACCCACGGCCAGCATGAGCGCCGCGGCCAAAATCAAAGCTATTTTTTTCATTCTCGATCCTCCAGTCTGTTTTGTGTTAATATGCGCACAAAGAAAACGGCTATACCAGTTTCATGCCCTTACTATGGAAATCCGCGCATTTTCTAGAAAAGAAAGCCCCGGAAAACTTCCGGAGCCTTCTTTGCATCCTCAAACGGTTACGCCGAAGCGGCGTACCGCAGCCTGCCAAAACCCCTCGGGGGCCGCAGGCACAGGTTGTTCCCGTAAAAAGCGCAGGTGCTTTTCTATAAGCCGGTTACGCCATGGGCGTAACGTCAAACATCCATTTCTCACAGTCTTCCATGTTGCGGGAAAGCTCGTGGATATAGTTGCTCAGGCTGCTGACCTTGGTGACGGCGGTCATGCCCAGGAATTCGCGGTTGACGTCCATCAGCTGGCGGAAATAGCCGAAGAGCGTGGTGAACCGCTCGCGCTGGGCGGCAAGCTCCTGCTTCTGATCGTTCAGCTGCGCCTTTAATTCCTGGTTCTCTTCCATAAGCAGCGCGATGTCCTCGCCGCCGCTCATCGCCTGCAGGCGCTGCTGCGCCGCGACGCCCTTCGCCGCGGATACGGCCAAAGCGCCCAAAGACTCAAAGAACGCGGATACGTCCAGGCCCTCCACGCGGTCGAGCTGGTTGACGACGCCGCCCACCACATCGAGAAGGCTGCCGCTCTGCTTGCGCGGCCTTCCGGCGCGGCGGACAGGCGCGGCCTTTTCAAACGGGTCGAAAGCGGGCTGCCCCTGCTCCCGAAGCTCCTTGGCGACGCGCCTTACAAGCGCCGGGTTGCTCTTTAAAAGGGAACGGTATTTGTTCTGGTAGCGGAGCATGGCGCGGTTATCGCCGCTGCCCATCTGCAGCGTGCAGGCCCGCACGGATACCCCGCGCGCCTGCGCGCCGAGCACCGTGGTGAGCAGGTGGTGGATCTCTTCATCCGTAAACGGGACGAACGCCGGGTTGTGCTGGAGCTGCGCGTTGCTCCCGTCTTCCTGCTTGACGCGCGCATAGTAATAATTGCGTATGCTGTTCGGCCTTCTGCCCGTGCGCTCCGCGACGTCGTCGAACACCGCCTTGAGCGGCGTTCCGGCCTCGCGGGAAATGCGGACTGCCTCGAACAGCAAGGCGTCCTCCTGGGCGCTCCAACCCAGACGGGCGGAGTGTTGCTGTGTGTATGGACGGTTTTCTACAGTCATGCTTAATCTCTCCCCTGTCATACTTTGGATGCAGTGAGTATTGCCATACCAACCGGGTTTATACCTGCATGCGTGCATGAATTTTTGCAAGTTATGTTCCTAATGGGATACTGCGGCTATGACAGCTATTTCTTAGCTATTTCTATGCATGTTGACGCGGGGAAATGAAAAACCCGCCCATAAAAAGGTTCGCGGGCGTTTTTTTATACGCCCGGGCGGCGCTGATGCCCGTACATATCCGGCTGTATGAGTTTCAACAGCAGGCGGGGAGTTTCTTTTCGTGCATCCCATACAGCCGGTATCATAAAAAAGGACGCCCATAAAGAGCGTCCATAGCGGGGAAGGATATTCGCCGGGCGCAGCACCATTACCTTCGCGCAGGGATATGCTGCCCCCCGCGCGGCCGCCGGTTGCCGCGCCCATACTGGAATTCAGTTCATACGTCGCCGGGACGTTACCTGTACAGCGGGCCGAACGCGCCGCAGGCGCGGTAATCGGCGGCCTCGGGATCGTCCGTGCCGAACGCGGCCCAGGCTGCGGGGCGGAATACGTCTTCCTTCTCCACGTTGTGCATGGAAACGGGGATGCGCAGCATGGAAGCAAACGTGATGAGGTCCGCGCCGATATGCCCGTAGCAGAACGCGCCGTGGTTTGCGCCCCAGTTGGCCATGACGCTGTACACATCCGTAAACGCACCCTTGCCGGTAAGCCGCGGCGCGAACCAGGTGGTGGGCCAGGTGGGGTCCGTGCGGCCGTCCAGCTTGGCGTGGACTTCCGGGTCAAGCTCGCAGCTGTAGCCTTCCGCAAGCTGCAGCACGGGGCCGAGGCCCTTGACGTAATTGAGGCGCGCCATTGTGACGGGCATGCCGCCGCGCGTGCCGCCGATGAAGTTGGAGGAGAATCCGCCCCCGCGGAAATACCCCCTATTGGCCGGGCACCATTGCGTCGCCCTGAGGCAATTATCGGCGTCCTCCCGGCTTAGCTCATAGGAGGGTTTCATGGCATACTTGCCGTTTGCGTCTTTTGCGGCGCCGGTGCCGTCCAGCGCGGCGGCGCCGGAGTTGAGCAGGTGGATGACGCCGTTCTTTGCGTCCCCCGTGAGTTCCTTGCCGGTGACGCGCTTGACTGCCGCCGGGCTCCAATAGGTGCGCACGTCCGCGAATATGCCGGGCATGTTGGTCAAGAGGTGCTCGAATAACATGGTCATGCCGTTGAGCGTGTCGTTTTCGGTGGCGACGACATAGGAGGGGCGGGTACCGTTCCAATCGAACTGGCTGTTGAGCATGGCCTCCAGGAAATCGAAATTCGGCTTGTAATCCGTCCACTGGCGCTGGCCCTGTATGCCGCCGGCGATGGCGTTGTGGCCGCAGCTTTCTTCCACGAAGCCCATCTTGGCCAGGACGGGGTTGCCCACCATCAGGTCGCGCACGATGAGCATGCACTTGACGCAGAACTCCCACTGCGCGTCTTTTTCCGCGCGGGTATACTGCTTTTCGGCGGGGTTGGGGTCGAAGCCTTCCTTGCAGTGCTCCCGCGTCCATTTGATCGCGCGTTCAAACTCCTCATGGTCGTAGATGCCCAGCTCGACGCGCCTTAAAATCTCGGTTTCATCCACCGACTCGGAGCGCATGCCGAAATATTCCTGGAACATGTCCTGGTTGAGTATGGAACCCGCGATGCCCATGCACATGGAGCCGATCTGCAAGTAGCTCTTCGCGCGCAGCGACGCCGCAGCGACGCCCGCGCGGGCAAAGCGGAGCATCTTTTCCGAAACGTCCGGGGGGATGCTGCCGTCCGCAAGGTCCTGCACGTCATGGCCGTATATGCCGAACGCGGGCAGGCCCTTCTGCGCATGGGCGGAAAGCACTGCCGCAAGATAGACCGCGCCGGGGCGCTCCGTGCCGTTGAAGCCCCACACGGCCTTTATGGTCTTGGGGTCCATATCCATGGTTTCCGTGCCGTAGCACCAGCAGGGGGTGACGGTGAGCGTCACGCCCACGTTTTCGCGCTCAAATTTTTCCTGGCATTTGGCGGCCTCATACACGCCGCCTATCGTGGTATCCGCGATGACGACCTGCACGGGCGTGCCGTCCGGATATTTCACGTTTTCAGAAATCAGTTTGGCGGCGGATTTTGCCATATCCATCGTTTTTTCTTCCAGCGACTCGCGCACGCCGTTGCGGCGGCCGTCTATGACGGGGCGTATACCGATCTTTACCATTTGGGAACTCCTTTCGTGACCTCTATATTCTCCCGCGCGCATTGTGTCCGTATGCGCGCGGGGGATATCCTTACTCAATCAATGGCGTTCATGCCACGGGGTTTTTGTTAAGATGCCCCCCGCCAAGGGACGGGGGGCATCTTTATGGATGTTTCTTTAATCAGTCGTAGAGCAGGGGGGCGATCTGCGGATCCTCCATGTTGGCGGCGGTGTAGTACTGGAACCCGGTGTCGACGATTTCGTCGACCGTTTCGCCGTTAATGGTCTTGACCGCGAGCTCAACCGCGAGGAAGCCGATCATGTACGGGTCCTGCGTGATGGCGCCGTTGAACCAGCCGTTCCTGACGGCGTTCTTCTGGCTCGCACCCGAGTCAAAGCCGATGACGGCGACGTCCTTATACTTGCCGTTCGTGCGGTCGAGGTCCTGGCCGTCCGTAGTGGCGGCGAGGAAGCCCGCAACTGCGCCTTCGTTGGAGCAGAATACGCCGGCGAGGCCCTTCTTGGCCAGCAGGCCCTGCGCGGTGGTCTGCATATCGGTGGTGTTGGTGGAAGCGGGAACGAGTATGTTCAGCTCCACGGAAACCTTGCCGGAGGCGGCGGCCTTGGCGTATTTGTCGTGGCCGGTGATGGCGACTTCGCCGGCCTTCACGCCTTCCGCCAGCTCAGCAAACCTGTCAAGGAAGCCGACGGTACGGCCCACAACGGAGGCGGAGGTGGCGTCCTGGCTCAGCACGCCGATGATGACCGGGCTTTCCGGGGTGGCGGCGGAGATCTTATCCTTGACGATGTTGAACATTTCATCCGCAGCGCCCGCGCCGGCGTTTTCATTGTTGGTAGAAGCGGTGGAAACGATGGTTCCCTCGGGCGCATTGGGAACGCCGGAGTCAAAGCCGACAACGGGGATGCCCTTGGCCTTGGTGTCGTTTAACTGCGCGGTCACGGACTCGGTATCGAGCGCCGCCAGGCACAGCGCCGCGGGATTCTTGGCCAATACGGCGTTGAGCTGGTCGATCTGGGTGCTGATCTCAGACTCGGACGGAGGGCCGTCGAATGTGATTTCCACATTGTACTGCTCGGCGGCGGCGTCCGCGCCCAGCTTTACGGTCTGCCAGAACTGATGCTGAAAGCCCTTGGAGATCATGGCGATGTAGGGCTTTCCTGCAGGCTGTTCCGCGGGAGTTTCCGGCTGCGCAGCGGGCGCTTGGGTGGCTGCGGGGGGAGTCTCG
>DATMXR010000162.1:0-10159 GCA_035561315.1 Feifaniaceae bacterium | reverse complement strand
CCTTACAGCCCCGTCTTCACCAGCAGCGCGCCGGGGCGGACGCGGAACGTGACGGGCGTTTGCTCCACGACCTCGCCGTCCACCTGTACGGGCAGGGCAAAGCCCGCGTCCACGGTAATTTCGGTGGCCTTGAAATATTGGATATACGGCAGATCAAGATGCTTGCCCTTTATAAATTTTGAAAGCACCGGCAATATGGTAAGGCGGTTCACGTCCTTCGCGACACAGATGTCGAGCAACCCGTCCGTCGGGTCGGCAAGGGGCGCCGCGTTCATGCCGCCGCCAAAGTGGGTGCCGTTGCACGCGGCCACCAGCAGCGCGTTGCAGGTAAACGTCGTTTCCGGCGTCGTGACCCGCACGGGAATCAGGCGGAGCCTGGAAAGCGAATGGAACAGGCCCGCCATGTACGCAGTCAGGCCCTTGAAATACTTCTTGTAGCGGGCCGTATTCACCAGCACGTCCACGTCGAAGCCGAACCCGCCCACATTGAAAAACAGCTTGCCGTTGGCTTCCGCAGCATCCATCCATTTTGGGACCGCGTTTAGCAGAATATCCAGCACCGCTTCCGGGTCGCGGGGGATGTGCAGCGCGCGGACCATATCGTTGCCGGTGCCGCAGGGGAACATGCCCATGGGGACGTCGCTTCCCGCCATTTCCATGGCGACCTCGCGCACGGTGCCGTCCCCGCCGACGGCGACGATGCATTCGTGGCTTTCTGAAAGCGCCTGCCTGGTAAGCTCAAGCGCGTGGCCGGGGTATTCCGAGCGGGAAAAGGAGTAATCGATGTTTTGTGCCTGAAGCAACGCCTCCATTTGCTTGAACGCCTGTGTCGAAGCGCCGCTTCCGGCGACCGGATTGAATATGAAATGCAGCCTGGACAAAACCCTTCCTCCATCAATTCGAAAGATATGACACTCCTAATCATACGACTGTTTGTCCCGTTTGTATAGTGAAAAAGGTCGAATGCGGGGAAATCGATTTTTGCCGTCCTTGTAGGGGCCGTCGTCCTCGACGGCCCGCTCTTCCCGCGCATTTTTATAAATATGGAATTTGGAACTTGCGGTGGGCCAACGAGGGCGTTGGCCCCTATAAACGTACGTCTTTCGGTACGTCGGGCAGAATGCCGCCCCGACATAAAAATTGATTTAAGCCGAATGACTTTGCTGTTCAAATAAAAATTTTCCAGTTTACAACGCCCTGATATATTTCACCGCACTGTAGCCCGCTTCCGCTCCCTCGGCCACGGCCTTGGCGATCTGCAGCATGCCGCCGGTGCAGTCCCCCGCGGCGAACAGCCCGGGGACGCTGGTGGCCATATGCGCGTCCACCACGATGCGGTTGCCCTCGGTCTCGGCCCCGATCTTTTTGGCCAGGTCCGCGCTCCCCGCGACGCCCTGCGCCACGAAAAGGCCGGAGATCGGCAGGGAGCCCCCGTCTTCAAACGTGACGCCCTCGAGCCTGCCGCTGCCCGTAAACACGGAGATTTTTGTGGTGATGATGGCCTTTAATCCTTCGGGAAGCCCCTGCATGGGGCGCTCTCCGTTGGTCAGCAGCGTAACCGAATTTACGATGGGCAGAAGCGTGCCCGCCTCGTGCGCCGCGTATTCGCAGCAGCCCAGCACCGCCACGTCCTTGTTTTTGTAAAAGTAGGCGTCGCATATGGCGCAATAGCTGACCCCGGCGCCCTCGAATTCCGCAAGGCCGTCTATTTTGGGTGCGCGCCGCGGGGAACCGGTGGCAAGTATCACGGCGTCCCCCTCGTAAGAAGCGTTTGCGGTGGTCACGGTCAGCTTGTCCAGGTAGGAAAGCCCGACCACCTGCTCTTCGAGCAGCGTTACGCCCAGCCGCCGGGCCTGGGCCTTGCCGCGCTCCAGCAAATCGGCCCCGGAGATCGGCTCTGCAAAACCGTAGTAATTTTCTATTTTCTCAGCTTTCCCCAACGCGCCCGCGTCCCGCGCGATGACGGTGGTTTCAATGCCCGCGCGCGCGGCGTAGAGCGCCGCGGAAATACCGGCGGGGCCGTTGCCTATGACGATTGCTTTGGCCATGATAGTCCTCCTGCTGCTGTTTTCTGTTTCCCTGATAAATAGCTTTTCCGGTTTTCCGTCCGCAAAACCGTGCATACGCTTTTCCTGTTCTGTGACAAAATCACGGTCGAAGCGCCTTTTACGAAGTATGCTATGCTTACATATATAAGAGCCTGGCCCATAGGCAAAACAAAACGGGAAGCAAAATTCCCTTGTTCGTAAAAAGGAGGCAACGGAGGATGGGGAAAAAGGTACTGATCGTCGGCGGCGTCGCGGGGGGCGCAACGGCCGCGGCGCGGTTGAGAAGGCTTGACGAAACGGCCGAAATCATACTGTTTGAGCGCGGGGAGTACATTTCCTACGCGAACTGCGGCCTTCCCTACCACGTGGGGGACGTCATCCGCTCCCGGAACGCGCTGCTGCTGATGCAGCCCAACGCCATGATGAAAAAGTTCAACATGGAGGTGCGCACGCGGCAGGAAGTCGTTTCCATAGACCGGGAGCATAAGCGCGTCGCCGTCAACAATCTGGCGACGGGCGAAACGTATTTTGAATCCTATGACAATCTTATCCTCTCCACCGGCTCCTCGCCCGTGAGGCCGCCTATTCCGGGAATCGACTCCCCGCGGGTGATGACGCTTTGGACGGTGCCGGATACGGACCGCATCAGGAAGTTTCTGACGGAGCACGAGGTCAAAAGCGCCGTGGTCGTCGGCGCGGGCTTTATCGGGCTGGAAATGGCGGAAAATTTGCACGCGACCGGCGCGCATGTGACGGTGGTGGAACTGCTCGATCAGGTCATGCCGCCGCTGGATCTTGAAATGGCGAAGCTGCTGGAGGCGCATTTAAAAGAGCGCGGCGTATCCCTGTGCCTGGGCTGCGGGGTGGCCGGGTTTGAGGAGACGCAGTCCGGCGTGACCGTGCGCCTGAACGGCGGCGGGAGCATCGCGGCCGATCTTGTGATACTCGCCATCGGCGTACGGCCGAACGGCGGGCTCGCAAAGGCGGCGGGCCTAGACGTCAACGCGCGCGGCGGCGTCGTGGTGGACGAATACCTGCGCACGTCCGATCCTTCCATATACGCGGTGGGGGACGTCACGGAGACCGCGGATTATATCGACGGCTCCCGCGCCATGATCCCGCTGGCGGGCCCTGCCAACAAGCAGGGGCGGATCGCGGCGAACAACATCGCGGGCGAAAACGAGCGCTACGAGGGCACGCAGGGCACATCCGTGGTCAAAGTGTTCGAGTTGACCGCCGCCGCCACCGGCGCTTCGGAAAAGCTGCTCAATAAGCGCGGTATGGTAAAAGGAAAGGACTATGAAAGCGTCATCATCATGCAGAACTCCCACGCCGGGTATTATCCGGGCGCAAGCCTGATGACGCTTAAGCTCCTGTTTTCCATGGACGGCAAAAAGCTGTTCGGCGCGCAGATCGTCGGGCGCGAGGGCGTGGACAAACGCATCGACGTCATATCGACCGTTATCCGCCTGCACGGCGGCGTGCAGGAATTAAAATCGCTGGAGCTCGCGTATGCGCCGCCCTACGGCTCGGCCAAGGACGCCGTCAACATGCTGGGCTTTGTGGCGGATAACGTCCTTTCCGATAAAGTCGCGTTCAGCTCGTGGGACGCGCTCGATCATGAAGACCCGAACCGCGTCGTGATCGACGTGCGGGACGATGCGGAGCGCCTTATGTATACGGTGCCCGAAGCATACCCTCTGCCGCTTTCGGAGGTCCGCGCGCGGATGCACGAGCTGGATAAAACCAAGGAGATCGTCGTATTTTGTGCCATCGGCGTGCGTGCGTACAACGCCGCGCGCATCCTGCAGCAGAACGGCTTTCAGAACGTCAAGGTATATCCCGGCGGCACCGGCTTTTACCGCGCCACGCACCCGGGCGCCGCGGAGGATGAAAGCAGGTGGCCCGAGGACGGCATAACGCAGGGCGCGACCGACGCGCCCGCGGCGCCCGAACGCAGCATCGTGACCTCCATGCGCGTGGATTGCAGCGGCATGCAGTGCCCCGGTCCCATCCTGAAGGTGTTTGAAACCATGCAGGAACTCCGCGAAGGCGAGATCATAGAGGTGTACGCAAGCGACCACGGCTTTTTGCGGGATGTCGGCGCATGGTGCAAGCGCACCGGCAACACGTATGTAAAGGGCGGGCAAAAGGGAAGCGACTATGTCGCCTACATCCAGAAGGGGGGGCAGAAGGGGATGGAGCAAAGGGCGGCGGAGCTGCCGCAGGGCAAGACGCTCATCGTGTTCAGCGGGGACCTGGACCGCGCGCTCGCCTCCTTCATCGTCGCGAACGGCGCTGCGGCTATGGGAAGGCCCGTCACCATGTTCTTTACGTTCTGGGGATTGAACATTCTGAGAAAGCCGCAGAAGCAGAAGGTGAAAAAGTCCATCATCGAGCGCATGTTCGGCGGCATGATGCCGCGCGGCGCGGGCAGGCTCAAGCTTTCCAAACTGAATATGGCGGGCATGGGCACGGCCATGATGAAGGCCGTCATGAAGGATAAGAACGTGGACTCGCTCGAAGAGCTTCTAAAAAAAGCCATGGCGAACGGTGTGAAGCTTGTGGCCTGCACCATGTCCATGGACGTGATGGGCATCAAAAAAGAGGAGCTGTTAGACGGCGTGGAGCTGGGCGGCGTCGCAGCTTACCTCGGGGACGCGGAGGAGTCAAACGTCAATCTGTTCATTTGAAATATCACAAAGAATGATACTTAAAAAGCGGGCACTCGCACCCGCTTTTTTGTTTTCCGGTACAGAAAAAAGCGCCTAAAACAGGCGGTTGTATCGTTAATGTAAACGCGGTATAATGAAAGTGACCTTTCTTGCTTTCGTCTGTCTGTTATGCGCCCGGCGCGGCCTTGGAGCAATCGGCGCAACGATTTCTATGATAAAGCGCATCGATCATCTGAAGGAGGATACTATGCAGGAACATACGGCGTACCAGTTTTGGTTTTGCACCGGCTCGCAGCCGCTTTACGGGGAAGCGACGCTCGTGGAGGTGGCGGAGCATTCCCGCGCGATCGTGGCCTCGCTCAACGCCTCGGGCAGGCTTCCGTTTGAGGTGGTCTATAAGCCCACGCTGCTGGACAGCGCGGGCATCAGCCGCCTGTTCGAGGAAGCGAACAGGGAGGAGGACTGCGCGGGCGTCATCACATGGATGCACACATTCTCCCCCGCCAAAAGCTGGATCGGCGGACTGCAATTATTGCGTAAGCCGCTGCTGCACCTGCATACGCAGTTCAACGAGGCCATTCCCTATGAAAGCATCGATATGGATTTCATGAACACGAACCAGTCCGCCCACGGGGACCGGGAATACGGGCATATCGTCACCCGCATGGGGATCGAGCGCAAGGTGGTCGCGGGCCACTGGCGGGACGGGAATGTGCTTTCGCGCATCGCGGACTGGATGGCGACGGCGGTCGGCCTCGTCGAAAGCCGGAAGCTGCGCGCCGTGCGCGTGGGGGACAATATGCGAAACGTCGCCGTCACCGAGGGCGATAAGGTGGAGGCGCAAATAAAATTCGGCTGGGCGGTGGACGCCTACGGCATCACAGATATCGCGGAATATGTTTCCGCCGTGCCGCAGAACGACGTAAACGCGCTGCTGGACGAATATTACGCCGCTTACGGCGTGTTTATGGAAGGGCGGCCGGAGGAGGAGTTCCGCGCGCATGTCGCCGTACAGGCGCAGATTGAGCTCGGCTTCGAGCGGTTCTTAAAAGAGAAGGATTACCACGCCATCGTCACGAATTTCGAGATGCTGGGCGGACTAAAGCAGCTGCCCGGCCTCGCCATACAGCGGCTCATGCAAAAGGGCTACGGCTTCGGCGCGGAAGGCGACTGGAAGACGGCGGCGCTGGTGCGGCTCTTCAAGCAAATGACGGCCCACAAGAAAGAGAAGAAGGGCGTTTCCTTCATGGAGGACTATACCTACCATCTTGTGCCCGGCGAGGAGGGCATCCTCCAGGCGCACATGCTCGAGATCTGCCCGAGCATCGCCGCGGAGCGGCCCGTGATCCGCGTCAACCCGCTCACCATGGGCGGGCGCGAGGACCCGGCCCGCCTGGTGTTCACCGCCAAGCCCGGCCGCGGCGTCGCGGCGTCTTTGGTGGATCTGGGCGAGCGCTTCCGGCTTATCATCAGCGCGGTGGAGGTATTGGAGCTGCCCAGGCGCATGCCGAAGCTTCCGGTGGCGAGCGCGTTCTGGCGGCCCGAGCCGGACCTGAGCGTGGGCGCGGAAGCCTGGATACTCGCGGGCGGCGCGCACCACACGGCGTTCACCTACGACCTGAGCGTAGAGCAGCTTGTGGATTGGGCCGCGGGCATGAATGTGGAGAGCGTCGTCATCGATAAGGACACGGCCATCCCCGCGTTTAAGGACGCGCTGCGCTGGAACGCGGCGGCGTTCCGGCTGGGGGTGTGACATATTAGTCAGGGGCTTTGCCCCTGAGGCCCCGCCAAGGGGACACGTCCCTTTGGAATCCCTATCTTCGGGAACGCCCTATATCAGGGCGTTCCCGAAATGGGTTTTTAGGGCCATTATGGCCCTAAACGGAGGTTTGGAGGCAGAGCCGCCAACGTTTTTTATCCATTCATTACAGCGTGACCGCCGTTTCCTCGTCCACCGCTTTTTTCGCGGCGAGCGCCCACTCCACGGCCTTGTAGCCGTCCATAAGCCCCACGAGCGGCGGGCGGCCATTCGCGATCGCGTCCACAAAATCCTTCATCTCGGCGATGAACGTCGGTTCCCAGTATTCATAGAACCATTTCACGGTGGTCTGGTTCACGCCGTTTTTATCGAGGTAGAGCACCCGGTCGTTGGTGGGCGTGACGCAGACGCGGATGCAGCCTTCGGTGCCGAACACCTCCGTCTCCACATGGTAGCCGTAGGCGCAGCTGCGGGAGGTCTCAAACCAGCCCATCGCGCCGTTCGTGAATTTGCAGAGGATGCCGCAGTTGTCGATATCGCCGGCGGCCGCCAGCCCCTCGTACGCGTACACGCCGCCCAGGCCGTATACCTTGGCGGCGTCGGCGTTCAAAAACCAGCGCGCCGCGTCGTAATCGTGCGTGAGCATGTCGAACACAAGGCCGCCGGACGTGGGGGAAAATTTGATGATGAATTCCGCCATGGAGGCGGGGTCGCGGTTGACCATTTTCACCAGTATGGGCCTGCCGATAAAGCCCTCGTCCAGCTTCCTTTTGACCGCCCGGTAGGAGGCGTCGAACCTGCGGTTGTAGCCTACCTGGAACACGCTGATATCGCTTTTCTCCACCGCCTCGCGGATGCTTTTGATTTCCCCGAGCGTCATGCCGAGCGGCTTTTCCATATACACGTTCTTTACGCCAAGCTCCGCCGCGGCGACGGCCATTTCGCAGTGGGCTTGGGAGTTTGAGGCGATGACCACACCGTCGAGCTCCCTGTTTAAAAACAGCTCGCGGTAATCCGTATAGCGGTACTTCGGCCGCATTTCGGCGCCGGCCTCGTCAAGCTCGCTTTGCACCACGCTGCAGATCGCCGCCAGTTCCGCGCCGGGGATGCGGTAATGGATGTTCGCGGCATGGTTGCGGCCCAGCCGCCCCAGTCCCACGATGCCAAGCCTGATCTTTTCCATAGCGTCTCCTCCGTAAAAACAGATGGGAAGGGAGTTACCAATCATAGAGGTCCCAGCCGCTCTCGCCGTCCGGGTCCGTCGACCGGCGTATGATGAGGCTGGTTTCAAGCGTGATGGCGCGCGGCGGCGCGTCCTCATGCCGCATGCGCCACAGGAGCAGGCCGACCGCCTCGCGCCCCATGCGCTGTTTGGGTACGGAAACGGTGGAGAGGGAGGGGGAGACGAGCGTGCCGGGGAAATTGTTGTCAAACCCCATCACCGCGATCTCCCCGGGCACGCTTACCCCCGCCTCGTTGAGCGCGCGCAGCGCGCCGATTGCCATCTGGTCGTTGCCGCACAGCGCCGCGTCGAACGTTTTGCCGCACTCCAGCAGCTCCCGCATGCGGGCATAGCCGCTCATCGGCGTATAATCGCCCTCGCATACGAGCGCGGGGTCAAGCGGGATACCGGCCTGTTCCAGTCCGTCGCGGTAGCCTTTACAGCGCTCGGCCCCCATCGTGAAGCGGGTGGGCGCGGCGATATGCGCGATTCTTTTGCGCCCGCTTTTTATGAGGTGCGCGGTCGCCCCGCACGCCGCCTGCCGGTTGTCCACGATCGCGCCGTCCAGCCCTTCGCCGGGGAGCGCCTCAAAAAACACCACGGGGACGCGTTTGCCCCCGATGGAAAGGCCCCTGAGTTCGTCGACATAGCCCCGGTCGCGGGCGGGATCGCAGCAGGTGGAAAGCAGTATGCCGTCCACCCATTGGTTTTTCAGGAGCTGGATGTACGCGCGTTCCCTGTTCAGGTCCTCGCCCGTTTCGTATATGCTCAGGGAATACCCCTGCTCCGCCGCGGCGGTCTGCATGCCGCGCAGCACCTTGGGGAAGAACACGCTGACGATGGAGGGCACGATGACGCACAGCACGTTCGTCCTGCCGCTTTTGAGCCCGCGCGCGATGGCGTTGGCCCTGTAGTTCAATTCCTCCGCGGCGTCCAGAACGCGCCGCCGCAGTTCCGGGCTGACCTGCTTGGTGGAATTGAGCACATGGGACACCGTGGAGATGCCCACGCCCGCGCGCTCCGCCACGTCCTTGATGCTTGCCGTATGCCCCGCCCCTCTTTGTATCATGTTATAAAAATCCTTTCCTGTGGGGGAATCAACCGTTACTCAATCGATATCGAACGTCAGCATCACCTTGAACGCGTCCGCCTTGAGCTTGCAGGCGACGTCGAACGCCTCGTGCAATTGGCCGAATTTGAAATAATGCGTGTTGAGCGCGCCGAAATCGTATTTGTCCCGTATGGCGCTCATAAAACGGATGGTGCGCTGGCCGAAATCCTTGGTGCCGCCCGAGCCGCTCACGGAAAGCGTGCGCCATATGGTGCGGCCGATCTCCACCGGCACCTTGCGGCCTATGGAATGGCCGATCAGCCGCACGCGGGCGGAGTGCCCCGCGACCTCGAACAGCGAGGCGATGGCATTATCGCTGCCGGAGGCCTCCACCACCACGGTGCCCATGCGCCCGTTGGTCAGATGTTCCACTTGCTTCACAAGATCGGCTTCCTTGGGGTCGATCACATAATCCGCGCCGTATTTCAATGCGATCGCCCGGCGTTTTTCAAACGGCTCCACCACGATTACGGTCGCGCCGCTCGCCTTTGCAGTCATCACGGCGGAAACGCCCACCGGGCCGCAGCCCATGATGATCGCGATGTCCGAGGCGTCGATATACCCGCCGTTCCCCCAGATGCCGAAATAGCCTATGGAGAACGTCTCCACCCACGCGGCGTCAAAATACGTCCAGTCGTAAGGCACCCTGTGGACGTACTGCTCCTCGATCACCATGTATTCGCCCATGCCGCCCGGGGAATCCGGCCGGAAGCCCGCCTCACGCATGTTGAGGCAGGCGGAGGGCATCAGCCCGTCCTTGCAGTTGCGGCACACGCCGCATTCCATTACGCAGTCCCCCGTGACTTTGTCGCCGACATTAAGCGTGGTGACGTTTGCGCCGATATCCGCGATGCGCCCGCCCCACTCGTGGCCCGGCGTATAGGGCGCGATGTCGTAGCGCCCTTCCCCGGATTTGCCCTCGAAGCATTCCACGTCCGAGCCGCAGATGCCGCAGGCGCCCACCTGCACGAGCACCTGGTTGGGTTTCAGGGCCGGTACTTCCACTTCTTCCACGCGCAGATCAAACGGCTTGTGCAAAAACGCGATTTTGGCTTTCATACGCTTTCCCCTTCCTCTTTATAAATGCTTTTTCGATGCTCTTTCGATGCTTTTTCGATGCTCTTTTAGGATGCTTTTTTAAGACGCTTTTCCGGTGCGCGAACGGTAAATCAACGGGCCTGAAATGCAAAAGGGACGCCGGACGGCCTGAACGGGAAACGGGGTACGGAACGGTTTTTGTGAATCGATACTTGCAGAAAAACGTTTTCCTAAACCTGATTTCAATATAAACGGAGCGGGGCGGCGCTGTCAATGCGAATTTTGCAACTTTTTATCAGATAATGG
>DATMXR010000161.1:0-7541 GCA_035561315.1 Feifaniaceae bacterium | reverse complement strand
ATATACGGGAGGAAAAAACGATGTCGCTCATAGGAAAAGAAATTCGGGATTTTACGGTAAAGGCGTTCGCCGACGGCGAGTTCAAGGACGTATCCAAGGAGGACCTCTTAGGCAAATGGTCCGTATTCGTGTTCTACCCGGCGGATTTCACATTCATCTGCCCCACGGAACTGGGCGACCTTGCGGACAACTACGAGGAATTCAAAAAAATCGGCTGCGAAGTCTACTCCGTTTCGACGGACACGCATTATGTGCACAAGGCGTGGCATGACGCCTCGGATACCATCAAAAAGATCAAATTTCCCATGCTTGCCGACCCGACCGCAAGGCTTGCGGAGGATTTTGAAGTGTATATCGAGGAAGAAGGCGTGGCGCTGCGCGGCAGCTTCGTTGTGGACCCCAAGGGCAGAATAGTATCCTATGAGGTCAACGCCAACAACATCGGCCGCGAAGCCGCGGAGCTCTTAAGGAAGGTGCAGGCCGCGCAGTTCGTGGCCGCCTACGGCGACCAGGTCTGCCCCGCAAAGTGGCGCCCGGGCGCGAAAACGCTTAAGCCCGGCATCGATTTGGTGGGGAAGCTGTAAGCGCAAATCGATCCGTTTTATAGCGAAAAAAACCGCTTAAAACGGCAGTTTAACCCATAGGAAACCCATCGATAAGGTCCACAGGACTTTGCCGAAGGCTTGAAACGCAGGCGAATTCGCCTGCGTTTGTTTTTTAGGTTTTCCAGTTTTCACATTTCATGAGTCCGCAGCTTCAAGCGCATACTACGTAAGCGGAGGTATGTATATGGACTGGGTCACTTACATTATTATACAGATCGTGACAATCGGCGGGATCGCCTTATTCGTGTATTTGCGCAACAAGCGGCGCCAGCAGCCGCAGGTTACTATGATAAAGCCCAAGCAAAACGTGCAGGAGCTCCAGCGCCTTGCGCGCATGCGCGCAAAGCGGCTCAACGTGCCGCTAAGTGAAATGACGCGGCCCGCGAGGTTCGAGGACATCGTCGGGCAGGAGGAAGGCATCCGCGCGCTCAAGGCCGCGCTGTGCGGCCCGAATCCGCAGCATGTGCTGCTCTACGGCCCGCCGGGCGTGGGCAAGACCTGCGCCGCGCGGCTGGTGCTGGAGGAGGCGAAAAAACGGCCCGATTCGCCGTTCAACGCGGAGTCCGCTTTCGTGGAGCTGGACGCGACCTGCGTAAGGTTCGACGAGCGCGCCATCGCGGACCCTCTCATTGGCTCCGTACACGACCCCATCTACCAGGGCGCGGGCACTTTGGGCGCGCAGGGTGTGCCGCAGCCCAAACCCGGCGCCGTGACGCGCGCGCATTGCGGCATCCTCTTTTTGGATGAGATCGGGGAACTTCATCCCATGCAGATGAATAAACTTCTAAAGGTGCTCGAGGACCGCTATGTGCGCTTTGACAGCGCCTATTACTCGCCGGACAACGCGAGCATCCCCCAGCACATCCACGATATATTCCAGCACGGGCTTCCGGCGGATTTCAGGCTCGTGGGCGCCACCACAAGAAGGCCGGAGGAACTGCCGCCGGCGCTCCGATCCCGCTGCCTGGAGCTGTTTTTTAAGCCTTTGGGCCAAAAGGAGCTCGAACAGGTGGCGGCGGGGGCGGCCGAACGCGCGGGCTACGCCATGGAATTTGAGGCGGTCAGGTGCGCCGCGCTGTATGCCCAAAGCGGGCGGGACGCCGTGAACATCGTGCAGCTTTCCTGCGGGCTTGCGCACGACGAAGGCCGCGCGGCCGTATTGCGGGAGGATGTGGAATGGGTGGCGCGCACCTGCAACTATGCCCCGCGCATGGAGTGCCATATGCCCAAGGAGCCCCGCGTGGGCACCTCGAACGCTTTGGCGGTGGCGGGAGCGGGGCAGGGGATGGTGCTGGAGATCGAATGCGCCGTGTCCCCCGCCTCCGGCGGACGCGGTTCGCTTACGCTCAACGGCATCGTGGAGGAGGAGGAACTCAATTTCCGGGACAGACGGCTGAAAAGAAAAAGCACGGCCCGCGGTTCGGTGGAAAACGTGGTGAGCGCGCTTTCGCGCTTCGCGGATATGGATCAGGCCAGGTTCGATATCCAGTTCAATATCCCCGGCGGCATCCCTGTGGACGGCCCCAGCGCGGGCGTGGCGCTGTTTATCGCGCTCATGAGCGCGTATACCGGGAAAGCCGCCTCCCATACGCTCGCTTCCACGGGGGAGGTCACGATCTCCGGCGAGATCCGGCCGGTGGGCGGCGTGCGGGAAAAGATCATGGCGGCCGAAGCGGCGGGCGCGGCCAGGGTACTGATCCCCCTTTCCAACTGGGAGGACAGCTTTGCGGAGTTTCAGGTGGAAGTCGTCACGGCGGAGACCGTGCGCGAGGCCGTATCCTACGCGTTCCCGGATTCCGGCAGCAGGCCGCAGATCGCCCGCGAAGGTACGCGTGCCGTGAACAAGGAGCAGATAGCCGCGGCGGGGCGCCCGTCAAACGCCGAGCACGCGACGGCTTCCGTGCAGGAGCTTTTATAGCGTTTCCCCTAAAATCAATGCCTGCCCTCGGTTGTCATTCCCCTGGGTACCCGTTATAATGTGTACACGAGGTGAATGCATATGTTACAAACACTGCCTGTGATCCCGCTGCGCGGCATGGTCGTACTGCCCGGCGAGGTGGTGCACTGCGACGCGGGGCGTAAAAAAACGCTCTCCGCGATCCAGGCCGCCGCTTCCGGCGACGGCGTCGCGCTGTTCGTCGCGCAGAAGGACGCGCAGGAAAGCGACCCGGAACCGGGCAACCTGGAATTGACGGGGACAATCGCCCGCATCAAGCAGGTGTTCCGCATCCAGGGGGACGGCATCCATATGTTGTTGACGGGAATTTCCCGCGCAGATATCAGGGCCTTTACATCCGAAGAACCGTATTTTGAAGCGAGCGTGCAGGAAAAGCAGGACGTCGCGGGCAGGCCGGAGGCCGTGGAAGCCCTGCGGCGCCGCGTGCACGAAAGCTTTGAGGAATTCGCCAAACTCAATTCCAAACTGACCTCCAGCCAGAAAAACGCCATGGAAGCCATAACGGAAGCCGGGGAATACGCCGATTCCGTCGCCGCCCTGGTGATCACGGAAGCGCCGCAGCGCCAGCGGATACTCGAGGAAGCCAATGTGGAGAGTAGGCTCATGCTGCTGGCGAGGTTCCTTTATAAGGAGCTTGAGGTGCTGCGCCTGGACGCCGAGATCACGGGCAAGCTGCACGAGGAGATCGAAAAAAACCAGAAAGAGCATTACCTGCGCGAAAAGCTCCGCGTCATCCGCCGGGAGCTTGGCGACGACGGCGCGGACGAACTGGACGAATACCGCGCCCGCATGGAGAAAAAGGAGTATCCGCCCGCGGTGGCGGAGCGGCTCAAAAAAGAAATCGCGCGGATGGAAAGCCTGCCCGCGGGTTCCCACGAAGCGCCGATGGCGCGCAGCTATATCGAGCTTCTGCTGGACCTCCCCTGGACGGAGCGGACCACGGACAATCTCGACCTGACCCACGCGTGCAAGGTGCTCGGCATGAACCATTACGGCATGGAGAAGGTCAAGGACCGCATTGTGGAATACCTGGCCGTGCAAAAGCTCACCGGCAAACCCAACGGGCAGATACTCTGCTTTGTGGGGCCGCCGGGCGTGGGCAAGACCTCCATCGTCGCCTCCATCGCGGAGGCCATGGGCCGCAAATTCGTCCGCATGAGCCTGGGCGGCATACGCGACGAGGCGGAGATACGCGGCCACAGGCGCACCTATATCGGCGCGCTGCCCGGCAGGATCATATCCGCCATGCGGCAGACGGGTTCGGTGAACCCCGTGCTGCTGTTCGACGAAATCGACAAGCTCGCGTCGGATTACCGGGGGGACCCGGCTTCCGCCATGCTTGAGGTATTGGACGGCGCGCAGAACTTTGCGTTCCGGGATCATTTCCTGGAGCTGCCGTACGATCTGTCCAAGGCCATGCTTCTGACCACCGCCAACGACGAGCGCGGCATCCCCAAGCCGCTTCTTGACCGCATGGAGGTCATACACGTGGAAAGCTACCTGGCGGAAGAAAAGCTGGAGATTGCCAAACGCCACCTGCTGCCCCGCCAGCTGGAAGCGCACGGCATGAAGAAAACGAACCTGCGCATCACGGACGGGCAGATCGCCGCCATCATCAGCGGCTATACGCGGGAGGCGGGCGTGCGGGAACTCGAACGCATGCTCGGCGCAGTCTGCCGCAAGGCCGCCGTTGAGATCGCAAACGGGCAGAAGCGCGTCGGCATCAACACGGAAAAGCTGCAGGATTTCTTGGGCCGCCCGCGCTACCGCGAGGACGAAAGCAGGGAGCAGAACGAGATCGGCGTGGTCACGGGCCTCGCCTGGACGCCGGTGGGCGGCGAGACGCTCAGCATAGAGGCCGCCGTCACCCCCGGGACGGGTATTGTGCAGTTAACGGGGCAGCTGGGCGAGGTCATGCAGGAATCGGGCCGCGCCGCCATGACATATGTGCGTGCCCACGCGCAGGAGTGGGGGCTGGACCCGGAGAAGCTTTTGAAGCTTGACGTGCACCTGCACGTGCCTCAGGGCGCGGTGCCCAAGGACGGGCCGAGCGCGGGCGCCGCCATGGCGACCGCGATATTGAGCGCGCTCAGTAAAATTCCCGCCCGCGCGGATATCGCCATGACGGGCGAGATCACGCTGCGCGGGCGCGTGCTGCCCATAGGCGGCGTGCGGGAAAAAGCGCTTGCGGCGCTGCGCGCGGGCATCACGCGCGTGATATTGCCCAAGGGCAACCGCAAGGATATCGAGGATATCCCGGCGAGCGCGAAAAAAGCGCTGGACTTCGTGTTTGTGGAAACATTGGATACGGTGTTCCGCGAGGCGCTCGAGGACGTCAAAAAGGTTCCCGGAACGGAGCGGGGGGAGCATTTTTTCCAAGGCGCCGCGGAATGGAACGACCGGACGGGGGTGCTGTCATGAGCGAAGAAAAATTCCTCATCAAGCAGGCGGAATTCGTCACGAGCGCCGCGAATGCAAACGGGTATCCGGAAAAACGCGTGGCGGAGATCGCCGTCGTGGGGAAATCCAACGTGGGGAAATCCTCTCTCATCAACTCCCTGTGCAACAACTATAAGCTCGCAAAGACCTCCCAAAGCCCCGGGAAGACGCGGCTCATCAATTTCTTTTTAATCAACCGTACGTTTTACCTGGTGGACCTGCCCGGCTACGGCTTCGCCAAAGCCCCCAAGGAGCAAAAAGAAGCCTGGGGCGCTTTGATGGAAGGCTACCTGTCCTCCGGCCGGGTGACGCATTTGTTCCTGCTGCTCGACATCCGCCACGCGCCCACCGCCGAGGACAGGCAGATGTTCGAGTGGATGCTCTATTACGGCGTGCCGTTCACGCTGGTGGCCACCAAGGCGGATAAGCTTGCGCGCGCAAAAAGGCAGCAGGCGGCTTCCGCCGCGGCGAAGCTTTTGGGCGCGCCGCCCGCCGCCATACCGTATTCTTCAGGGGACGCTTCCGGCCGCGACGCGCTGCTTTTTCGTATGGGGCAGGTGCTTCTGGACGCACAAGGGGCATATGTATCATAAATATTTTATTTCAGGAGGGTAAGCGTCTTGACACAACGGGCCGCCTTTCGCATAATAGGATGTGGTTTGATGCAGCGGGCTGCGCGGTAATACGAATCGGCATTCAAATTCGGCGGATTCGCAGATACTATTTTCTTTGGCCGGGGCTGTCGCGGCGTGCATATAGATTCAATTGCACGCCGCGGCAGCGGGTTTGGTGCCCTAAAGGGCAAAAAGGCGCCAGTGACGCCTTTTTAGAACCCCGGGGTTTCGCCGTGGGCGAAACATCCTTGCATTATGCATTGAAAATGCTTAATGCAACGCCGCGCTTTCAACCGGAAATAGATTAGGCCGCGCTTCGTCTGTTGCAGCCAGACGTGTAAACCGAAATGGAGGATTGTAAGCATGGGCCTGCACAAATGCCCTAGATGCGAATTGAACTATATCCGTGACGACGAAAAATATTGCGCCGTCTGCCGCCGCCAGATGAAGGGCGAATCGGACGAGAACGAGGACCTGCAGAACATCTGCATCGAATGCGGAGAAAACCCCGCCCTGGCCGGGCAGGAGCTCTGCGGGTATTGCCTGAGCGAACGCAGAAGGCATGAAAAGATGGAAAACCTGATGGAGCAGCCTACGCCCATCGCTATGGATATGAACCAGCTAGACGAAATCGACGTCCCGGTCTCCGCGGATATCCCCAGCGAGGACCTCAAGGAAATGCACAAGGAATTCGGCGAAGACGACGCCGAGGACGATACCGTTCTGCCCCTTGAACTGGAGGAAGAGGAAGAAGACGAAGAAGAGGACGAGGATTTATAATCCCTCTTCTTAGTCATTGGCCGGATATTGAGCGCCCCCGATGCGCTTTTCCGCCTGTGATGCAAATCCGCATGCCGTTCGTTTTCCCGGCGCGGATTTGTAAATACTATTTTCCCTTTAGCGCGGACAAATAGCTGTCCGCGTTCCATCGGGAATAGTGTTAAAGGAGAAGAAGGCACATGAAGGTGTTTGCGATCGGGGATTTGCATTTGTCCGGCGCGGTCGATAAACCCATGGATATTTTCGGCCCGGCTTGGGAGAACCACGCGCAGCGCATCCGGGAAAACTGGCGTTCCGTTGTTGGGGACGGCGACCTGGTGCTGCTGCCCGGGGATTTCAGCTGGGCCATGCATTTGAAGGACGCCCTTACGGATATGGCGTTCTTATCGGAGCTTCCCGGCACAAAGGTCATGATACGCGGGAACCACGATTACTGGTGGAACTCCGTCACGCAGGTGCGCGCGGCGCTGCCTCCGAAGACGTATGTACTGCAGAACGATTGCATTTCTTTGGGCAAAGTCCGCATCGCGGGCACGCGGGGCTGGACATGTCCGGGCAGCATGAATTTTCTCCCCGAGGATCAAAAGATATACGACCGCGAGGTCATGCGCCTGGGGCTTTCCCTGTCCGGCCTGCAAAAAGGCGGGCTCCGCATCGCCATGCTGCATTATCCGCCCTTTAATGAGAACCGCGCGCCCTCCGGCTTTTCAGAGGCGCTGGAGCGCGCGAACATCCGCCTTGCGATCTACGGACACCTCCACGGCAGGAGCTGCCGCAGCGGGTTTGAAGGCGTAAGGAACGGTGTCGAATACATGCTGGTTTCCGCCGACCACATCGGCTTTACGCCCAAGCTTTTGCTGGAGGTATAGCCTCCCTAACGCCCCGCAAAGCGGGGCCGCGGGGCTGCCGCAGCCGCCTGACTAAGGCTGAAGCCGATCGACCTTATTTTTACGCAAAAACGCGTCATTTGACGAACCGACGCCCCTTCTGTCATACCGGCAGAGGGGCGTCTTTTTTTTCGCGCGTATTCGCCAGGGGGCAAATGCAGTAAAAAAGAGCGATTTCCGCATGAAATGGCATAAAAAAACCATAAAAATGGTGGCAAGTGTATTGAAGTGGTGCTATAATTACGATAATACTATAGAG
>DATMXR010000160.1:0-11548 GCA_035561315.1 Feifaniaceae bacterium | reverse complement strand
CGTATAAATGGCTCAAGCATAATTACTCCTTTGGAGGCGTAACTGTGCCAAACGTTCAATTTTACTTACTACTAAAGATGGTTGTGCATAATCAATAAGTACATTTGGATATTTATACATCGCATGCACTTAGCGCGACAGCCCTTGCCGCTTTGTATTAAATTCTTATCCCTTGACTTTATGCTGGGTTTTACACAGCCTTCTTTTTCACCGCAGCCCTTCTTAACGCAATCAGCCGCAGCACATCCTCCAATATTTCCTCGTCCGTCACATGCAGCATCAGCCACCGTCCGCCGCAGGAGAACGGCGTTTTCTCATAGAGTTCACGCACATATCGGGTCGCGTGCGGCATCAGGAGGTTTGCTTCC
Organism: Feifaniaceae bacterium; assembly: GCA_035561315.1. GTDB lineage: Bacteria > Bacillota > Clostridia > Christensenellales > CAG-138 > JAEYLA01. Next base: position 11,180 of record DATMXR010000160.1, on the reverse strand, counting down.
GGTTCCTCCTTTGCGCCGATGACCACCAGCGCGATAAAATACCCTTCCACAGGATACAGCGTGCAGAGTGATTTCCCGCTTTTCTGGTACTTTACGTTCCAGCCCGGCTGCGCGGAACATTTGCTGTAGGACGCCGCAGGCAATACCCCGTAGGCTTCCCGCATCCTCGCGTGGAACGTGTCCCACAGAGGGTTCCCGATATAATCGCGTATCATATCTTTTGTGGGCTGCGCGTCCGGCCCGTACAGCGCGCTCCAATCCATGCTTTTTCTCCTAAGTTTTTCCTAATCATACCATAAATCTAAGCATATGCAAACGACGTCATCGTGTTAGCGTGTTTCCGCTTTACCTTGCAGAACTTTACAAATGTGGAAGCCGTCAATAGAATGAGTCTAGAGCCATAAAAAGCTGCATCTGTCTGCTGCATGCTCCAGCGGCGGGCATTCTGTATCATTACGTTGAGGGTGGATTTTGTGGTATATTTAAACGGAAAAGATTTGACCATAGAGCAGGTGGTATCCGTCGCCAGGCGCTGCGAGGAAACCGCCATTTCGGAGGAAGCGCGCATACTCATTCAAAAAGCGCGCGATTATGTGGATGAAAAGCTCGCAGCCCGCGCCGTCATCTACGGCCTCACCACGGGCTTCGGCAAATTTTCGGATACGTTCATCCCGCCGGAAGCGACAGCCGAACTGCAAAAGAACCTCATCATCTCCCACGCCTGCGGCATGGGGGAGCCGCTAAACCGCGAAACCGTGCGCGCAAGCATGCTGCTGCGCCTGAATACGCTAAGCCGCGGCAATTCCGGCATCCGGCTGTCCACAATGGATACGCTGCTTACTATGCTTAACCGCGGCGTGCACCCCGTCATCCCGCAAAAGGGCAGCCTCGGCGCGAGCGGAGACCTGGCGCCCCTTTCGCACATGGTGCTGGTCATGATTGGCGAGGGCCACGCGGAATACAAAGGCGAGGTGCTGACGGGCAAAGAGGCCATGGCCCGCGCGGGCATTCCCGTCATTGAGCTTGCCGCCAAGGAGGGACTCGCGCTCATCAACGGCACGCAGATCATGACGGCCATCGGCGCGCTTGCGGTGTACGACGCCGTCTCCTTAGCCAAGGCCGCCGATATCGCCGCCGCCATGACCACGGAGGCGCAGAACGGCATATTAAAGGCGTTTGACGCGAAAATACACGAGCTGCGCGGGCATCAGGGGCAGAAGGAGTCGGCAAGGAACCTGCTGACGCTTTTACACGGCAGCCACCTGGCGCAGGACTCCATCCCCGGCAAGGTGCAGGACGCATACTCCGTGCGCTGCGTGCCGCAGATCCACGGCGCGAGCCGGGACGCCATCCGTTATGTGTACGACGCCGTCGCCCGCGAAATCAACGCCGTGACGGATAACCCCATCATATTCCCGGACGAGGACGAGGCTATTTCCAGCGGCAATTTCCACGGCCAGCCCATGGCGCTCGCCTTCGATTTTTTAGGCATCGCCCTCGCGGAATACGCGAACGTGTCCGAGCGCCGCATCGAGCGCATGGTCAACCCGCAGATCAACGACGGACTGCCCGCCTTCCTGATTCCCGACGGCGGCCTCAACAGCGGCTTCATGATCGCGCAGTACGCCGCCGCCTCCATGGTATCGGAGAACAAGGTCTACGCCCACCCGGCAAGCGTGGACAGCATCCCCTCCTCCGCCAATCAGGAGGACCATGTCAGCATGGGCACCACCGCCGCGAGAAAAGCGCGCATGATCTTAGATAACGCGGAAAAGGTCGTCGGCATCGAGCTGTTTGTCGCGGCGCAGGCCCTCTGGCTGCGCGGGGAGGAAAAGCTTTCCCCCGCCACCAAAGCCGTGTACGATCATATCCGCGCTTGTGTTCCCCCCGCGCACAAGGATATCGTGATGCACTACGAAATGGTGAAGCTCGATCAAATGGTGAAATCCGGCGAGCTCGTCGCCGCCGCCGAGGCGGTGTGCGGAGAGCTGCTGTAAGCGGGACGTTCAGGGGCGTTGCCCCTGAAACCCCACCAAAGGGACACGTCCCTTTGGAATCCCAATTTGGGTTCTTAGGGCCGTTACGGCCCTAAGCGGGGGAGTGGGGGCGGAGCCCCCATAAACCAAAGGAGGTCAGCATGCCTACCAACAAAACGCTCGAACACGCCCGTACCATCAAGCTGGACGATACGCTGCCAAGCTACCCGGCGTTCGATCCGCAGTACCGGCGCGCGCCGGACAGAGGCTTTCGACTCTCGAAAGCGCAGGCGGCGCTCGCGCTCAAAAACGCGCTCAGGTATGTGCCGGAGGAACTGCATGAAACGCTTGCGCCGGAGTTCATGGAAGAGCTCCTGACAAGGGGGCGCGTCTACGCCTACCGTTACCGGCCCGAAGGGCGCATTTACGGCAAGCCGGTTGAGGAATACAAGGGCAAGTGCCTGGCGGGCAAGGCGTTCCAGGTGATGATAGACAACAACCTGGATTTTGAGATCGCGCTTTACCCCTACGAGCTTGTGACATACGGCGAAACGGGCCAGCCCTGCCAGAACTGGCTGCAGTACCGGCTCATTAAAAAATACCTGGAGGAGCTGACGGACGAGCAGACGCTGGTGCTCGAATCCGGCCACCCGCTGGGGCTGTTCCCGTCAAAGCCGGACGCGCCGCGCGTGATCTTAACGAACGCGCTGATGGTCGGCATGTTTGATAACAGGAACGACTGGGAGATCGCAGAGCAGCTTGGCGTCGCGAACTACGGGCAGATGACGGCGGGCGGCTTTATGTATATCGGCCCGCAGGGCATCGTGCACGGCACGTTCAACACCATACTGGGCGCGGGACGCAAGTTTTTGGGCGTCCCGGAAGAGGGCGACCTCACGGGGAAGGTGTTCGTTTCCTCTGGCCTCGGCGGCATGAGCGGCGCGCAGCCCAAGGCCGCGAATATCGCGAACGCCGTAGGTATCTTCGCGGAGGTGGACAAAAGCCGCATCCAAACGCGCATGAACCAGGGCTGGGTGGATATGATGACGGACGATCTCTCCGAGGCCGTCGCATACGCAAACCGGCACAGGGAGAAAAAACGCTCCGTCTCCATCGCCTATCACGGCAACATCGTGGACCTTCTGGAATACGCCGCCAAGGAACGCTTCAAGATCGATCTTTTGAGCGACCAGACCTCCTGCCACAACGCCTACGACGGCGGGTACTGCCCCGCGGGGCTGACGTTTGAGGAGCGCACGGAACTTTTGCATACCGACCGCGAGCGGTTTGCGCATTTGGTGGACGCCTCCCTCAAACGCCATTTCGAGGCCATCCGCGCGCTGGTGGAGCAGGGGACCTACTTCTTTGATTACGGCAATTCCTTCATGAAGGCCGTGTTTGACAGCGGCGTGACGGAGATCTCCAAAAACGGCGCGGACGAAAAGGACGGCTTTCTGTTCCCCTCCTATGTGGAGGATATCATGGGCCCCATGCTGTTCGATTACGGCTACGGCCCCTTCCGGTGGGTGTGCCTTTCCGGCAGGCCGGAGGATTTGGAGAAAACCGACGCCGCAGCCATGGCCTGCATCGACCCTAACAGAAGGTTTCAGGACAGGGACAATTACAACTGGATCCGGGACGCGAAACAGAACAACCTCGTCGTGGGCACGCAGGCGCGCATCCTCTATCAGGACGCGGAGGGCCGCACCAACATCGCGCTGCGTTTTAACGAAATGGTGCGCGCGGGCGAAATCGGCCCCGTCATGCTGGGGCGGGACCATCACGACGTCAGCGGCACGGACTCGCCCTTTAGGGAAACCGCCAACATCAAGGACGGAAGCAACATCATGGCGGATATGGCCACCCAATGCTTTGCGGGCAACGCCGCCCGCGGCATGACGCTGTGCGCGCTGCACAACGGCGGCGGCGTGGGCATAGGCAAGGCCATCAACGGCGGGTTCGGCCTGCTGCTCGACGGAAGCGAAAAAACGGACGAAATTATCCGCTCTGCCATGATGTGGGACGTCATGGGCGGCGTCGCCCGCCGCGGCTGGGCCAGGAACGAAAATGCGCTCGAAACCGTGGCGGCTTACAATGAAAAATGGCGGGGGAAGGCGCATATCACGCTGCCCTATTTAGCGGACGATGCATTGGTAGAAAAAACTTTACACGAAAAGGGGATATAAAGGCCGATGGCGAAGCTCATAGAATGCGTGCCCAACATCAGCGAGGGCAGGAGGCCGGAAATCATCGAAGCGGTGGTAAATGAGGTACGCCGGACCCCCGGCGTGACGCTGCTCGATTACAGCTCGGACGCGAGCCATAACCGCGCCGTACTCACGTTTCTGGGAAACCCGGAGGGCGTTGGCGAGGCCGCCGTGGCGGTCGCCAAGAAGGCCGCGGAGCTGATCGATTTGACCGTACACCGGGGCGAGCACCCGCGCATGGGCGCGGTGGACGTCATCCCCTTCATCCCCATCAAGGACGTTACAATGGAGGAGTGCGTGGCGCTTTCCAAAGAAGTCGCGGGCCGCGTGTGGGAAGAGGCGCATATCCCCGTATTTTTATATGAAGAATCCGCCTTGGCGCCTTCCCGCGCGAATCTCGCCGCCATCCGCAAAGGCCAGTTCGAGGGCATGGCGCAAAAGGTGCTGGAACCCGACTGGGAACCGGATTTCGGCGGCAGGACGGTCCATCCCACGGCGGGCGTCGCGGCCGTGGGCGCGCGCATGCCGCTCATCGCGTTCAACATCAATTTGTCCACGTCGGACGTCACCGTCGCCTCCAATATCGCGAAACTCATCCGCCAGAGCAGCGGCGGCCTCCCGTATGTCAAGGCACTTGGCGTCATGCTGTCGGAGCGCAATATCGCGCAGGTTTCCATCAATATGACGAATTTTCAAAAGACCCCGCTCTACCGCGTGCTGGAGCTTGTCAAGGCGGAAGCCAGACGCTGCGGCGTGTCCGTTATCGGGACGGAGATCGTGGGCCTTGCCCCCATGCAGGCGCTTTCCGATTCCGCGGAATACTACATGCAGATCGAGGCGTTCGATTTTCATAAGCAGGTGCTGGAGAACCATATTTTATAGGGAAGGACGTTGGAGGCTCTGCCTCCAAACCTCCGGTTAGGGCCGTAACGGCCCTAACAACCCATTCTGGGATTCTTAAGGGATGTGTCCCTTAAGCGGGAGTTTGAGGGCGGAGCCCTCAACGTTTCTTAAAAAGGAGGGCTTCCATGCTGCTCATCAAAAACATCGGCCTGCTGCAAACGCCTGTAGGCGCTATGAGCGCAAGAGGCGAGGCGCAGGCGCACAACCTGAAAATCAAAAACGCCGCCATCTTGATAGACGGGGGCATCATCAAGGCGGTGTTCGAGGGCGGCGAGCTTCCGTTCTGCGACAAAAGCGTGGATACGCTGGATGCGGAGGGCCGCCTTGCGACGCCGGGCTGGATCGACTGCCACACGCACCTGGTGTTCGGCGGATGGCGGCAGCACGAGGTGCCGCTGAAGCTTAGCGGCGCAGGCTATCTGGAGATTTTGCGCGCGGGCGGCGGCATCTTGGATACCGTACGGCATACGCGGGAAGCCTCAGAGGATGCGCTGTATGAAAAGAGCCGCGTGTTTTTAAACGAAATGCTCGCGTACGGCGTGACCGCGGCGGAAGGGAAAAGCGGCTACGGTCTTGATCTGGAGAATGAATTGAAACAGCTCCGCGTGATGAAGCGGCTCAATGAGACGCAGCCGGTCGAGGTCGTTCCCACATTCATGGGCGCGCACGCCGTGCCGGAGGAATACGCGGGGGATGGGGACGGGTATATCGAATACCTGTGCAGCATTGTGCTCCCCAAAATCAAAGAAGAAGGGCTTGCGCGCTTCGCGGACGTGTTCTGCGAGGACTCTGTGTTCAATGTGGAACAAAGCCGCAGATATCTGAAGGCTGCGCAGGCGCTGGGGCTGGGCCTGAAGATCCACGCCGATGAAATCGAGGAGATCGGCGGTGCAAGGCTTGCCGGGGAGCTTCATGCGGTATCCGCGGAACATCTCATCGCCACAGGGGAGAAAGGGATGGAGGCGCTTGCAGCGGGCAATGTAACGGCGGTGCTGCTGCCGCAGACCTCGTTCTGCCTCAACAAGCCGTTCGCAGAGGCACGGCGGATGATGGAACGCAACATTCCCGTGGCCATCGCGTCGGATTTCAACCCCGGCTCGTCGCCGTCATTGAATTTGCAGTTTGCCGTAAACTTAGGCTATCTCAAATACCGGATGCAGCCATCCGAAGTGCTTACAGCCGTCACGCTTAACGCGGCGTGCGCCATCGGCCTCGGGAACCGTTTGGGGACGATTGAACCGGGCAAGCAGGCGGATATCGTATTGTGGGACGCGCCGGATATGGAGATGCTTTGCTACCGTTTCGGCAGCAATTTGGCGCATACCGTCATCAAAAAAGGAGAAATTCATGTTAAAAGAGCTTAAATTGGCGGAATATCTGAACCTTCTCGCGTCCGATTCACCCGCCCCCGGCGGCGGCAGCGCGAGCGCGCTGTGCGGCGCCCAGGGCGCGGCGCTTGCGGCCATGGTCGCAAACCTTACGGTATCCAGGAAGAAATACGAGGCGTTCCATGCCGTGTGCGCCGAGGCGGCGGAAAAAGCGGAAGCGTTACGGGCACAGCTGACCGCGCAGATCGACCGGGATACGGATGCGTACACGCTGGTGTGCGCGGCTATGAAGCTCCCCAAGGAAACGGAGGAAGAAAAGCGCGCCCGCGCGGATCAAATCGCGGAGGCTACGCTGTCCGCCACCGAGGTCCCGTACGATACCATGGCGCTCGCCGTTGAGGCGCTGGAAACAGCGCGCACTTTGGCGGGGCAATCCAACCCCAACGCCGCAAGCGATCTGGGCGTGGCGGCGTGCAGCCTCGAAACCTGCGTCAAAGGCGCGTGGCTCAACGTGCGCATTAACCTTGGCGGCGTAAAGGACGCGCGGCGGGCGAAGGAGCTTCAGGCGGGCGGGGAAGCGCTTTTTCATAAGGCGGAGGCCATTGCGAAGGAAATCTACGCCGCTGTGGCCGCTTCCCTTTAGAGTCAAATAAAACGGCTGCCTGCGGTGGCTGTTTTTTTATTGCATATCATTTTTCCAGCAGATCCGCGTACTCCCCGTGCTCCGAAAACCACTTTACGGCATAGGAGCACGTGGGCCGGGCCTTGAGGCCGCGCGCCCTGACGTCCGCCGCGGCGGCTTCGAGCAGCATGCCCGCCGCGCCCTGCCCGCGCAGGGAAGGGTCCACAAACGTATGGTTGAACTCCACAACGGTATCGGATACGGCGGGGAACGTGGCTTCCGCAATCACCCTTTCGTCCTTGTCCAGGGCGTATACGCGGTTCGCTTCGTGCTGGATGGAAAGCATTTGAATCACCTCAATCCTATCATACCACAGGATGGCGGCGGATAGGCAACCCATCGGGCGGATGCGGCAAAAAGCCATAACAAATACCCGAAAGGCGGTTTGCCTTTCGGATATTTTATTGAAAAGGGATGGTTACTGCGGAACCCCCGGCACCAGGTTGAGCATATCCTCGTTGTTGGCGACGTCCGTATACGCCTCGGGCACTTTCCCCACAATGATCTGCTCCGCCACCGGCATGGAAAGCGTCACGGTATCCGTTTCCGCGCTGCCGGGGAGTATGATGGCGACGTTGACGGACATCGTGAGCACCACGCGGTGGAGCGTCTGGTTGATGCCCGCCGAGCGGAAGTCGCTGGAAATATGCGTCTGCACCGCGCCTTCCGGGGAGAAGGTCATGCGCAGCATGGGCCCCGCGCCCGCGAACAGCGGGATGCCCATCGCGGTGCCTATGGGGAGATCGATTCCCTGATTCCCGAGCTGCGTCAGCTTTTCCTGCGAGGCGTCCGCGCAGCGCGCCGCGAACAGATTGATGGCGGCGCTGTCGAGCTCCACGTAGTAGACCTGATCCTGCGTTTTTTGTATTTCCACGAAGCTTGCGTCTTCTTCCCGTTCGCTCAGCTGCTCCAGCACGGAGGTATACATGGCCTTGGACGCTTCGGCCCGCACGCGCGTCTGTCCCATTTGTATCAGGGCAGGGCGAAGCTGGGCGTTGATGAGCGCGTACGAGAGTATCAGCAAAACCAGCACGGCCCCGGCTATGATGAGTATCGTTCGTTTCATGCGGCGTTTGCGAAATTCCATGGTTGCATGCCTCCCCATAGCAGTATATGCCGTGACAAAACGGGGTGTGACGCGGGAAGGGGAATTTTCAGGCAAATATCGACAGATTCCAAAGCAAATTTTCCGGCTCTTTTTTTTGCGGTCCGATCCGATGCGGATAGGCGCATGCCGCCGGTTCTATGGCGGCTGTTGATCGGCGGCGCAGGCCCGTCAATACCTGGACACAAAACGCAAGCGCGGCAGCGTGATCCTCACGGTGGATGAAGCCCGTTGAGCGATGGGTATCCTCGATGCCGTATCGCCACGCCGGAGGACCCGGCGGCGGGACGGGCTCTTTTTGTCGGCCAACATCAAATGATGGCGCTCCCGTGAACTCTGCCGGGACATGTGTTGCATCCGCTTGACAGCCCCGCCCTTGGGCGTATAATAGATTTTGAGCGATTTAATCGATGAAAATATGATTTGGAGGCAAATGGTTATGAATCAAGTCGTCTACGTTTCCAGAGGCGGCAACACGAAAAAGCTTGCCGAATCCATCGCCAGGGGCGCGGGAACAGCGGCCGTTCCGGTGGAACGGTATGCCGCGCAGGGAAGCACGGATATTCTGTATGTCGGCGCTTCCATATACGCCGGAAGCATCGACCCCAAAATGCGCGAATTCCTGGCGGGCCTGAACGCGTCGGAGGTAAAGCGCGTCGTTGTGTTCGGCACATCGGCGGGTAAAAAGTCGGCTTTGCCGGAAGTGAAGTCGATTCTTGAACCGCGCGGCGTCGCGGTCTCGGATGACGCGTTTCACTGCAGGGGCGCGTTCCTGCTCGCCAACCGCGGGCGGCCAAGCGAAGAGGATTTGAAACAAGCCGAAACATTTGCCGCGGGGATTGGTGAGAGACGGGCATGAACGGCGAAATCTTAAAGCTTGAAAACCAGCTCTGCTTTCCGCTTTACGCCGCGGCCAAGGAGGTCGTGAACCGCTACAAGCCCTACCTGGACAGAATTGACCTGACATACACGCAATACATCGTCATGATGGTGCTGTGGGAACGCGGGAGCGTCGGCGTAAAGGAACTGGGCAGGCACCTGTACCTCGATTCCGGCACGCTGACGCCGCTGCTCAAGCGCCTGGAGAGCAAGGGCCTTGTCCGGCGCGAGCGCTCTCATGAGGACGAGCGCGCGGTCAACATCACCATCACCGAGGCGGGGAAATCTTTAAAGGAAAAAGCCGCGGAGATTCCGGGCAGAATGCGCAAGTGCATGCCGCTTTCCGCGGAGGAAGCCGGAACGCTTTACACGCTTTTATATAAGCTGCTGGGGCGGATGGATTGCGGGGTGGAAGCATGAGCGCCGTTCCATATAAAGCTCTGTTTACGGGGAACATACATGGTTCCATCAATACCGCGGCGCGTATTTTGGCGGCTTATCCGGCTTCTGCGGCGTCTTTTGCGCGGCTCGGGAAAGCGTTGAAAAGCGCGGAAAACAGGCGCGCGAGGTATGCGGAAGACGGCGTCGAGGTCCCGCCAATGATGATCGTCAGCACGACCGAAGCCTGTAATCTGGCCTGCGCGGGCTGCTATGCCCATGCGCGCCACAAAAAGCCGGACGGGGCGCTTCCCGACGGCCGGATCTCTGAACTGCTGGACGAGGCGTCGGAACTGGGCGTGAGCATCGTCATGCTGGCGGGCGGCGAACCGCTGCTTTCACACGGCTGGCTGGATGCGATGGGCAGGCATGACGAGCTGCTCGGCGTCGTATTTACAAACGGAACCTTGTTTGACGAACCGCGCCGCGCATGGTTCGCACAACACCGCCACATGATCCCCGCGTTCAGCATCGAGGGCAATGAAGCGCAGACGGACTTTCGGCGCGGCAGCGGCGTGTACAAAAAGGTCGGCGAAGCCATGCGCCATCTTCATGCCGCCCGGGTGCCGTTCGGCGTTTCCGTCACCGTCACGAGCCGGAATATCGACAGCCTGCTCTCGGACGCCTTTATCGAAGAAAACCTGCAAAAAGGCTGCCGGCTGTTCGTTTTTGTGGAATATGTCCCGGTGGTAAAAGGCAGCGAACCGCTGGTTCTTTCCGGGGCCGACAAACGGCGGCTCAGCGAGTTTGCTTCTGCAGCCGCCCGAAAATACCCCGCCTTGTTTATCCCCTTTCCCGGCAACGAGGATCAATACGGCGGGTGTCTTGCCGCCGGACGCGGGTTTGTGCACGTAAGCGCCGAAGGAAATGTGGAACCCTGCCCCTTCGCCCCATTCTCCGATACAAATCTGCGGAATGTCCCGCTCAAAGACGCGCTGGCCTCCGGCTTCCTCTCCAAAGTACGGGAAAATCACCATCTGCTGCAGGAGGGCGACGGCGGCTGCGCGCTTTGGCACAACCGCGAATGGCTGGCGGGATTGACGCAGGCGGAGGGATAATGGGGCGGCGCGCCTGTTAGTCCCAGTTGACACGCAGCTCCATGGAGCCGATATAGATTACGTCGTCCTGCTCCAGCTTGTGGTACCCCGCCGTCATGACCCCGTTTACGTAGGTCTTGTTCGTTGAGCCAAGGTCGTTGATGAACAGGCTTTCGCCGCGCCGGATGATCTCGCAGTGTTTGCCGGAGAGCATATTGTCTTCCGGGAACGAAAGCGCCGCTTGGCCCGCCTTCCGGCCGATCATGAGCGAGCTACCAAGCTCCGCGCGGTAGACCCGGCTTTCGTTCGGCCCGACCCTCGTAAAGCGCAGGGCGATGCGCCCGATATCCGGCTGCTGCTGCAAGGGGACCGTATGCCCCGCCTCGAGCGGCGCGGCAGTGTCCATGTCAAAGTCCGAGAACTGCGCGGTATCGCCCGGCTGCTCCTGCGCCCCGGCAAACTCGCTCCGCTTCTTTTTGCGCCGCTTTGCCGCAAGGGTCAGAATGACCGCGAGCGCGATGAGCAAGACCCCGCCGCCAACCACCCACAGCACGGGCAGGCCGAAAAGCGTGGGTATCGGCGGGGGCTCGGGCGTCGTCGGAAGGGGCGTGGGCTCCGGCGCGGG
>DATMXR010000159.1:0-3848 GCA_035561315.1 Feifaniaceae bacterium | reverse complement strand
GTCCATATGTTATTTAACTGCTAAAAAGTATTGAACAATATATTTTTCTGTAAAAGCGAATGGAAAAATGATAGAATCTCCTTATTATGATATACCAGCACTAAGAAGCCCCGAATAAACCAGACAATCCGCAAAAGGCTGAGATAGAATATGAACGCCGGACAAAAAACGCCGATCGATTTAAGTAAATGGTGCCGCTATATTGTGACTGTCGGCCATATCACGGCCGCCCTTATCATTCTGGCGCACGTGATCTGGTATTTTGCGGCAAGAAGCGTCCTTGCGTGGCCTCCCGATGTTTATCTGCGGAATTATATCATTTTGCCTGCGATAGGTTTTTTTGTTTTAAATTCATTGGTCGATATGTGCGTCCGCTCCGCCCGTTTTCCGCTTCCGGCAAAGGAATATTTGTCTCTTTCGCTTTTTATAATCTTTTCGCTCTACCTTTCCCTGACTCATGACATTGCAAAAGTTTTGCTGTGTTCTTACATCCTTCCGATTTTTGCTTCCACCATTTTTTTCGATGTGAAGCTAACCCGCCGAATCTTTTTTATGAGCGTAATCGCCGTTCTGCTGCCCGGCGTCAAACTATATTTCGCGGGGGGATTGGACAGCGATATGCTCATGGAGATTTTTGTCGCGTGTTTTATGTTCCTCTGTTCATATCTTCTGGCCAAAGTCCTGATTCGATACTGCCGCGATAATCTCACGGCGCTGATGAATTCCAATGAAGAAGCGATGAATAATGAGCTCGCTTTTCTGCAGGCGCAGATAAAGCCTCATTTTTTGTATAATGCGATGAATACTATAGTATCGTTTTGTTATACGGACAGTGAAAAGGCAGCGAAACTGCTTGTCAATTTCAGCAAATACTTAAGGCTCATATTTGATATTGACCATAAATCGATGCGGGTCCCTTTGGAGAGGGAAATCGAGCTGATTAAAGCCTATGTCGAGATAGAAAAAGCCCGTTTCGGCGGGCTGATCAACGTTGAATACGATATTGACCCTGAACTTTTGAGCATGGAGATCCCTTCTTTTTGCATTCAGCCTTTGGTGGAAAACGCTATAAAGCACGGGCTGTACAAAAAAGCTGGCGGCGGAACCGTCCTTATATCAGTTAGAAAAAGCGAGGGGGCTATTCTCATAAGGATCGGTGACACGGGAATAGGGATGCCGGCGGAAAAGCTCGATCAATTGAGAAGCATCGAATCCGCAAGCGAAGGGGTCGGCTTTTTCAATGTCTGCCGACGCATCAAGGGCTGGAGAGACGCGCAGATTGATATCCTGAGCGCAGAAGGCGAAGGAACCGCTGTAACAATAAAAATATCAGACGGTATCGCATGAGGAGGTGCCGCAATATATGTTGAACGCCGTGATTATTGATGATGAAAAGCCCGCAATCGATGTCCTTAAGCCTTTGCTTGAGAAAACCGGCCAGATATGTGTCGTCGGTTGCTTCATGAGCGCCGGGCAGCCCTTTCAGAGGTGCGGAATCTAAAGCCTGACGTCGCGTTTCGGGGGCTGCGCAAACCCCCGTTACATAGTATGGCCTGAGCCGGTATACAAAAGATATTGGCGGGTCAGCGCAGGCCGGGGCCCGATGCCCAACTCCTCGCGCAGCAGTTTCTCCATAGCGCGGTAGTGCCTGATGTATGCCGCGCGGTCGCCTGCATTTTGGTAAAGCTCCAGCAGCGCCGCGTGCGCCGTTTCATCCAGCGGAGAAATCTGCAGCCCCCGCAAAAGCAGCTGTACGGCGGCTTCCGGCTGATCCTGCGCACAGCGGTAACGCGCCAGGCCCTGAATGGCGGCCAGGGCGCAGGCGCGCAGATGCTCGCACACCGGCAGCGCCCACAGGTAGCCCGTGCCATCCATATAGTCCGCGCGGTAGAGGCGGACGGCCCGCTCATAGCCGGGCGCGTTCTGCGCCGTAACGCGTACCGGCCCTTTGAAAACCGCGTCAAATTCGGCGGCGTCGCTGCTTAAGCCGGAGGAGTCCCGCAGGCGGTATCTGCCCTCCGCATAACTGATCTCCGCCATGATGCGGGCGTTATGCAGCGTTTTCTTCATTTGATAGAACGCCGTATGCAGATTTGCGCTCATCCTGGCGTCTTCCAGCTCCGGCCACAGCGCGTCGCCCACCTCCCACTTGGGAACCTGCCGGTTCCTGTTTTGATAGAGGTAGGCGAACAATTCCCGCGCTTTCGCCGTCCTCCATTTCAGGGGTTCATGATGCGCTGCGTCGGCATAGACCGTAAAGCCGCCAAAGCACTCGATATAACCGACTCCGGCGTCCGTTTGCTGCGGCGCCGGCGGGTTCCGGCGGGCCAGACGGGCCACGGTCTTTGCAAGCTCCTGCCGTTGAACGGGTTTCAGGAGATAGCTAAGCGCGTTGACCCGGAATGCCTCCAGCGCATACTGATTGTACGCGGTCACGAATACGATCTCCGTATCCGGCGCCTCCGTATTGATGCGGGCCGCCAGTTCCAGCCCGTCGCAGCCCGGCATTTCGATATCCAGAAACACGACGTCGGGTTTAAGCGCATGCAGCTTAGGGAGCACGTCCAGCGGCCGGATAAAGCGCCCGACAACCTCCACCCTGCCCGTATCGGAAAGCAGGATCTCCAAAAGGTCCAGCGCCGGGCCCTCGTCATCCACAATAAATGCCTTCAACATCCGAATATCCTGCCCTCGATCATCCGCCGGAAATAACCGGCGGATTGTTTTTTTCTGAAGAAGCGTCCTGCATCCTCTGCGCCGGGATGGCGAAGCCCACGCGCGAGCCGCCTTCGGGCGGGGAATCAAACCGCAGCGAAGCGCCGAAAAAGCTTTGCAGGCGCTGGTTGATGTTCCACAGCCCCACGCCCCGCGCGGGGGGCCCGCCCTGTGCAAGCTGCCGGATCACCTCGTCCGGAATGCCGTCCCCGTCGTCCGATACCTCGGCATAGAGGGTTTCGTCCCTGCACGCAACGCGGATGCGGACCGCGCAGCGCCCGCGGCTCCCGCCGATGCAGTGGCGTATGGCGTTTTCCACAAGCGGCTGTATGCTCAGCGGCATGACGCCGTATTGGCGGGCCTCGGGGCCGATCTCATAGCCGACCTGGACGCGTTCCCCAAAGCGCGCCTGCTCCAGATCAACGTAAGCGCGGATCAGGTCAAGCTCGTGCTCCAGGGGAACAACGGAGACCGTGCTTTTGAAATCAAAACTGTTGCGCAGGAATACGCTCAGCGCCCCCAAAAGCTCCGCCGCGCGCCTGGGAGCGGTATAGCAAAAGGAATTGATGGTGTTGAGCGCATTGAATATAAAATGCGGGCGGATCTGCGCCTGCAGAAATGCGGTTTCCCGTTCCAGCAGCATATCCTTTGATTTTTTCAGCTGAATCAGCGTGTTTATCCTGCAGATGAGCTCCGTATGGTCGAAGGGCTTCTCCAAAAAGTCGTTGGCTCCGGCCTGAAAGCCCGCCTGCAAATCCTCCCCCCGCGAGCGTGCCGTCAGTATGAGCACAGGCAAATCCAGCGGCGAATACCGTTTGCGCAGCCGGGTGCAGGCCTCGTATCCCGACATGCCCGGCATCATGGCGTCCAGGATGCACAGGTCGTAAGGCGGCTGGGCGCGCTCGAGCAGCAGGAAGGCCTGCGCCGCGCTGCTGGCCGAGGTTACCCCATAGCCCGCGAGCGTAAGGATATTCGAGAGGGCCGCCAGATTTGCGTATTCATCATCCACCGAAAGGATGCGGCCTTGCCGCGCCGCGCCGCTCTCAAAGGGCGTATGCGCCGCGGCGGAGGGAGCGCAGGCGGGGACGGGCGGGGCTTCCTGCGCGGGCTCGGGCTTTTGCTCCGCGCTGGGC
>DATMXR010000158.1:0-4276 GCA_035561315.1 Feifaniaceae bacterium | reverse complement strand
TACCTAAATATCTAATATTAAAATATGCCTTGTTTGCCGCTTTGTCAACAGGAATTGATGTGGTATACTGTATCTGGCCCATGCTCCGGTTCATAAATGCAAAGAAATACGGCCTATTTTTTGAAAAGAGGATCCGTTCATGCCTTCCCTTCTTATTAAAGATGTGGATACCCTGGTGACCTGCGACGATAGGGACACCGTGCTTCACAATGTCAGCGTATATTGCGAGGATGGCGTGATTTCTGATATCTCCGCAAACGCCCATACGGCGGACGAGGTATTGGACGGCAAGGGCTGTTTCATGTATCCGGGGCTTATCAACACGCACCACCATCTCTGCCAGTACTTTACGCGCAACATCCCGAATGTACAGAATATGGAGCTGTTCGACTGGCTCAGGACCCTGTATGAAATCTGGAAGGGCCTTGACGGGGAGACGGTATATTTAAGCTCCCTTGCGGGCATGGGGGAGCTGATGCGTTACGGCTGCACGACCTGTTTGGATCACCATTATGTGTTCCCCAAGGCCGCAGGGGGGGAGCTCATCGACGCGCAGTTCGCCGCTGCGGACGAGCTTAAAATCCGCATGCACGCCACGCGCGGCAGTATGAGCCTTTCTAAAAAAGACGGGGGCCTTCCGCCCGATTCCGTGGTGCAGGACGTGGACACTATATTAAAGGACAGCAGGCGGCTCATAGAAGCCTATCATGACGATAACCCCTATGCCATGCGCCAGGTGGCGTTAGCGCCCTGCTCGCCGTTTTCGGTCACGGAGGACCTCCTGCGCGAATCCGCAAATCTCGCGCGTGCCTACAACGTGCGGCTGCATACGCACCTGTGCGAAACCAAAGACGAAGAAGCGTTTATGCTGGAGACCCGCAACATGCGCCCCTATGCCTATATGGAAAGCGTGGGCTGGACGGGGCCGGACGTATGGTACGCGCATGGCATTTACCTAAACGACGCAGAATTAGAACAGATGGCGAAAAGCGGCACGGGGGTGGCGCATTGTCCCGCCTCCAACATGAAGCTTTCCTCCGGCGTGTGCCGCGTGCCGGATATGCTGCGCCTTCACGTCCCCCTTGGCCTCGCGGTGGACGGCAGCGCAAGCAACGATTGCTCCAACCTCCTTGCGGAGATCCGCACGGCCTACCTGCTGCACCGGCTCACATACGGCAAAGAGGCGCCCACCGGCTATGATCTTTTGAAGATCGCCACGCGCGGCGGCGCGAAGGTGCTGGGAAGGGCTAAACTCGGACAGGTCGCCGTTGGCTTCGGGGCCGACGCGTTTTTGATCAAAAAGGACAGGCCGGAGCTTTTGGGCGCGGAGCTGGATCCACAAAACCTGTTCGGCACGGTGGGGTACCATAGGCCGGTCGACTATACCATAGTAAATGGGCGCGTCCGGGTGCGGGACGGGGAGCTTGTCGGGATCGATGAACAGCGCGTTCTTGAGAGAGGGCGCAGAAATATCAAAAAACTTCTGGAGGTCGCAACTTGAAAACAAAATACCTGATCCAGGGCGCCATGATCGCGGCGATCTACTTTGTGCTGACCTACGCGGTGGCGCCGATCAGCTCCGGCCTGCTCCAATGCCGCGTGTCCGAGGCGCTCAGCATCCTGCCGTTCTTCACGCCCGCGGCGGTGCCGGGCCTGTTTGTGGGCTGCCTGGTGGCAAACCTCATCATGATGTTTACGGTGGGGCTTCTGCCTCTCGACGTCATATTCGGCAGTTTGGCCACGCTGATCGCCGCGTATTTGTCCTATGTCATCTCCAGAAAGGTTCCCATAAAAGCGGCGCGCTGGCTTGCGCCCGCTCCGGCCGTCGTCGTAAACGCGCTGGTAGTGGGGTGGCTGCTTTCGGACGTATACCAGGTGGGCGTGTCCTATCTCGTCTGCGCGCTCTATGTCGCCGCGGGGCAGATCCTTGCCTGCTATGTCCTGGGCATGCCGCTGCTGTTCCTGCTGGAGAGGTATAAGGAAAAACTATTTTCCTGAGAGATCGGGAAAGTAAAATCTTTAGAATTTACGGGCTTTTTCGGGCAAGCGTTCCTTGACACTCCATAAGCCCGCCACTATAATAAGTATGGGTTTGGGCCCTGTCGTTTTTTACAATGGACTCTGTTGCATTCTAAGACGGCAATTCAAATAATCATCACTCAGGAGGTACAATATGCCAAGAACCGTCACTATCGATGGGAATACCGCTGCAGCGCATGTCGCATATGCGTTTTCGGAAGTTGCGGCGATATACCCCATCACGCCTTCCTCCAACATGGCGGAAGTAGCGGACGAATGGGCCGCGGCAGGGCGCAAGAACATTTTCGGCCAGCCGGTGCGTGTGGCTGAAATGCAGAGCGAAGGCGGCGCGGCGGGCGCCGTGCACGGCTCCCTTGCGGCGGGCGCGCTCACCACAACGTTCACCGCTTCCCAGGGCTTGCTGCTGATGATCCCCAATATGTACAAGATCGCGGGCGAACTGCTGCCCGGCGTGTTCCATGTATCCGCCCGCGCCCTGGCCGCCCACGCGCTCTCCATATTCGGCGACCACAGCGACGTGATGGGCGCGCGCCAGACAGGCTTTGCCATGCTGTCCTCCGCTTCCGTGCAGGAAGTCATGGACCTGGCGCTGGTGGCGCATCTTTCCGCGATCAAGGCAAGCGTACCTTTCCTGCATTTCTTTGACGGTTTCAGGACCTCCCACGAAGTATCGAAAATTGAGGATATCGATTACGCGGATATGGCGGAGCTTCTCGATTACGAGGCTTTGGCGAAGTTCCGCGCCCGCGCGCTCAACCCGGAGCATCCGCACCAGGCCGGCACCGCCCAGAACCCGGATATCTACTTCCAGGGCCGCGAAGCCGCCAACAAATACTATAACGCCGTGCCCGAAATCGTCGAGCATTACATGGAAGAGGTCGGCAAGCTGACGGGCCGCAAGTACCACCTGTTTGACTATGTCGGCGCGCCCGACGCGGAGAATGTCGTCATCATCATGGGCTCCGGCGGGGACGTATGCGAGGAGACCATCAACTACCTCAACGCGAAGGGCGCAAAGCTCGGCGTGCTGAAGGTCCGCCTGTACCGCCCGTTCGCGGCGGATAAATTCCTGGCCGCACTCCCCAAGAGCGTGAAGAAGATCGCCGTGCTCGACCGCACCAAAGAGCCGGGTTCCCTGGGCGAGCCGCTCTATACGGACGTCGTGGCTGCGTTCAAGGAAGCGGGCGTCACGGATAAAGAGATCGTCTGCGGCCGCTACGGCCTGGGCTCCAAGGAGTTCACACCCGCCATGGTCAAGGCCGTCTACGATAACCTGGACGCATCCAGACCCAGGAACCACTTCACCGTGGGCATCGTGGACGACGTCACGAACCTCTCGCTCGACGTGGTGGATCATATCAACCCCGCGCCTGAGGGCACCATCGCCTGCAAGTTCTACGGCCTGGGCTCGGACGGCACGGTGGGCGCGAACAAGAACTCCATCAAGATCATAGGCGACCATACGCCGCTGTACGCGCAGGGCTATTTCGCGTATGATTCCAAGAAGTCCGGCGGGTTCACGGTCTCCCACCTGCGCTTTGGCAAAAAGCCCATACAGAGCGCCTACCTCATCACCCAGGCGGATTTTGTGGCCTGCCACAATCCCTCCTATGTCACGCGCTACGCCGTGACCGAAAACATCAAGGAAGGCGGCGTGTTCCTCTTAAACTCCCCCTGGACGGTGGAGGAAATGGAGCACGAGCTGCCCGCCGTGATGAAGCGTACCATCGCGAAAAAGAAGCTCCGCTTCTACAACATCGACGCCATCCATCTTGCGCGCGAGGTCGGCATGGGCGGCCGCATCAACACCATCATGCAGAGCGCGTTCTTCAAGCTGGCGAACGTCATCCCCGTGGAGGAGGCCGTCGATTACATGAAGGCCGCCGCCAAGAAGTCCTACGGCAAGAAGGGCGACGAGGTCGTCAGGAAGAATTATGAGGCCATCGACGCGGGCGTGAACGCCATGGCAGAGATTAAGTACCCGGAAAGCTGGGCCAACGCCGCCACCGGCGCCGCCCCGGTCTCCACCACGGACGACGCGTACTTCCATGACTTCATCAAGCCCATACTCGCGCAGGAAGGGGACGACCTGCCGGTTTCCAAGCTTTCCGCGGACGGCTTTGTGCCCACCGCCACCACCCGTTATGAAAAGCGCGGCATCGCGGTGGATGTGCCCAGGTGGATTCCCGAAAACTGCATCCAGTGCAACCAGTGCTCCTATGTATGTCCGCACGCG
>DATMXR010000157.1:0-11663 GCA_035561315.1 Feifaniaceae bacterium | reverse complement strand
ACCCGTGACTCCCGAAGGGGAACTGCCCCGCAACGAGACGCTGTATATCGGCGGCCTGCAGTGGAGCCGGGTGGTCGGCTGGAACCCCCTGAGCCCCGATATGAACAACGCTATGGGCGTTACGCAGAACGCTGCGTCCCGTACGCCCATATATGAAACGCTGTACATGTATAACCCGCTTACCGGCAAAATGCACCCGCTGCTTGCCGGCGAGGATTATGTATGGAACGACGCGCGCACGGAAGTGACCGTCAAGCTCAATCCCGACGCCAAATGGAGCGACGGCACCCCCGTGACCGCGGAGGACGTGGCCTATACCTATGCGACGCACCTGAAGTACAACACGCACATAGGCGTCAACAACGGCGCATTCGTCGACCGCATTGAAGCGAAGGACGCAGGCACCCTGGTGATTTACGCCAAGCTGGACGAGCAAGGCAAGGCCAACAACCCGATGATGGTCGAGGACTTCATCGGCACCATGTATGTGCTCCAAAAAGCCTATCTGCAAAAGGTCGAGGAGCGCAACGGCGGGGACGCGGACAAGATCAAGAACGATCCGTGCGAGGACTTTGTAAGCTCCGGCCCGTACACCAAGTTCCACAGCGACGATCAAAAGGTCGTATTCGTGCGTGATGACAATTACTGGGGCCAGGCCGCCTCCATGTGGGGCAAGCTGCCGGTGCCCAAGTACATTGCGCACGGCATGTATGCCGATAACGCCGCCGCCATCGTGGGCCTTACCGAGGGCGAGATAGACGTTGCCCAGCTGTTCATCGAAAATGTGCAGAAGCTGTGGCTCGAGAAGGGCCTGCCCATCTCCACATTCATTGACGAAGCGCCCTACGGCATCTGCGAGAACCTCCCCACGGCGTTCTTTAACCTCAACAGGGAAGAGCTGCAGAATGTTACGATCCGCAAGGCCATAGCCATGGCGGTGGATTATGATACCATCATCTCCACCGCGATGACCAACCAGAGCCCCACGTTCAAACAGGTCCCGCGCTCCATGATGAACCCGACGCCGGGCGAGCAGGGCACGTTTGACCATGACGCCCTCAAGGAGCTGCAATGGGCGGGCAACGATATCGAAGGCGCAAAGAAGCTGCTCGACGAAGCCGGAATCGTCGATAAGGACGGCGACGGCATCCGCGAGCTGAAAGGAAAGAAGCTTTCCTTCAACGCCTGCTGCCCCTACGGCTGGTCCGACTGGCAGGTGGCGATGGAGATCGTCGCCGCCGCGGGCGAGAAGATCGGCATTGAGATCACCACCAACTTCCCCGACTGGGCGGTGTATCAGACGGTCGCCACCAACGGCAAGCAGACCGATTACGACATATTCATGTTCTGGACGAACAGCGCCTCCATGACCCAGCCCTGGGCCCGCTGCCGCTGGCTGCTCTCAAGCGAGTATGTCGGGCAGGAAAACAACTGGAACGGCAACTTCGGCGGATACAGCAACCCCAGGGCCGACGAGCTGTTGAAGCTCATCCCGCAGGAGGGCGACGCCGCGAAGCTGAAGGAATACTACACCGAGCTCAATAAGATCTACCTGACGGACGTACCTTCCTTCGGTCTCATGTACCGCCCGAATCAGTTCTACACGGTGAACGAATCCGTATGGACCAACTACCCGTCGCAGGACGACGGCCGCAACATCCCCCCGCTGAATCTGCTGGACGGCTACGGCATCGCAGGGCTTTATGGCCTGGAGCTTGTCAAATAACGGTCTTGGCAGGAGTCGGGACAGCCGCGCTGTTTATGGAAAGCGCGGCTGTCCCATATAGACGGTCATTTGCTTTAAGGGGGTGGCGTTGCCCTATGAAGGGTTATTACAAATACTTCGGCAAAAAGGTGATCTGGTTTATCGTTACGCTCATCTGTGCGCTGGTGCTCAATTTCTTCCTGCCGCGCCTGATGCCGGGCGATCCCGTCGCGGTCATCACGGCGAAGGCGGCGCGCAACGCGACCAACGTTTCAGCCATCGATGAGGTATACCGGGATTACGCCCGCAAATTCGGCACGGATCAGCCGATGCATATCCAGTTCGTCAATTATATCAAAAATGTGTTCAAGGGAGATCTCGGGATATCCTTCAGCCAGTATCCGCGCCCGGTCGCGGATATTCTTGGTTCCGCCATCTGGTGGACGATCGGCCTGCAATTCCCGGCCATCATCGTCGGGTGGCTGATCGGAAACCTATTGGGGGCTTTAGCCGCTTATATCCGCAAAGGCTTTGATAAGGTAATTATGCCGGCGTGCTTGTTTGCGAGTACGGTACCGGCTTTCGGCATGGCGACGTTCCTTTTGGTGGTGTTTGGGATCGGGCTGAAGATCGCCCCCACGTCGGGCGGCTATGCGTTCGATCTGCTGCCCGTATTCAACATTGGGTTTGTAAGATCCGTAATCAGGCATTATCAGCTGCCGTTCTGGTCCATTGTGATCGGCGCGATCGGCGGGCAGGCAGTTGGCATGCGTTCCATGTCCATCTATGAGCTCAACGCGGATTATGTCAAATACAGCCGCTATCTTGGCATCAAGGATACGAAGATCGTGCGGTATGTGTTCCGCAACGCGATGCTGCCGCAGATCACGGGCCTTGCGCTTTCCATAGGCACCATGATCGGCGGCGCGCTGGTGGCGGAGATCGTGTTCAGCTATCCGGGGCTTGGCTCCACGCTCTTAACGGGGGTCACGGGCTCGGATTATCCGCTGATATCGGCCTCCACGCTGATCATCACCATCATGGTGCTTACGGCCAATTTCATCATCGAGATCATCTATGGACTGATCGATCCGCGCGTGAAAGCCGCGCAGATGGAGTAGGGGGTCAGCATGAAGAATACGATCAGGCAAATTTTCCGCTCCCCCAAATTTGTCGTGGGTTTCTGCATCATGATGGCCATGCTTTTGACCGTGATTATTTATCCCATACTGATTCCCGACAATCCGCTGGCCATCATCGGCCAGGGTACGTTCTTTAAGCCCGGCACCTATGTTTCCACCTACGACAGCCTGGGTACGGAGCAAACCTATACGTTCAAGCTGGAGGATGCGGCGGAAAAGCGCATCAACAGCAAGCTCTCGCGGGAGGACCGCGGGGAAATGGCGGCGTGGCTCATGCTCAAAGGCGTGCCGGAGGACCGGATCGATATTGAAGATACCGGGGGGCTCTTAGCCCTGTGGCGGGAGCAGTACGATCCCGATCTGCGGATGGAAGGCATGACCGCCGCCAAGCGCAAATATTACGTGCGGCTGGACGCAAAGCTTACCAACCTTTTGAATACCGAAAATCTGACCGTCACGCAGCAGGACGGCGAAACGGGAGAGGTAGTCCAAATTTCCGAAGTGGCCGGCACGGATTATGTCAACATCGGCGATGTGGCCAATGTCGTCCATCTTCCGCTGGGCACCGACAATTTCGGGCGCAATGTGCTCACGGAACTGGTTTCCGCCACCGGCACTTCGCTTCTTATCGGCGTGATCGCGGGCGTCCTAGCTACCCTGATCGGCCTCGTACTGGGCCTCGTGGCCGGCTATGTCGGCGGCTGGGTGGACGACGTCATACTGTTTTTGAGCAATATCCTCACCGTCATCCCTCCTTTTGTGCTGCTGATCCTGATTTCCTTCTCCATCGGCCAGGAGCAGCGCGGCGTTGCGACGGTGTCACTCGTCATAGGGCTTACCTCCTGGGTGTGGACGGCGAGGGCCGTGCGCGCGCAGGTGATGTCGCTGAGGAACCGGGATCATGTCAACCTTTCTAAGATTTCCGGGCACAGCTTTCTGCGCATCATATTTACCGATATTCTGCCCTATATCGCCTCCTATGTGGTCATGGCGCTGATTTTGCAGATTTCGACCGCAATATTGGCTGAAACGCAGATGTCCATGCTGGGGCTTGGGCCTAAGAGCACAGAAACGCCGACGCTGGGCCTGATGATGTACTGGGCGATGGCTTATACCGCGCACCTGAACGGGTCCTGGTGGGCATACGCCCCCGTCATACTGATGATCACGCTCATCAGCTTCTCGCTGAATTTGATGAATACCGGCCTGGACCAGGTATTCAATCCTACCTTGCGGGATTAGGAGGCCGGATATGGGACGGACGATACTTGAGGTGAACAACCTTACAACCAAATATATCACCAGGTTCCGCGAGGACATCTATGCGGTCAGCGACGTATCCTTCCGGGTGGAGGAGGGCAAATCGTTAGGGATCGCCGGGGAAAGCGGCTGCGGCAAATCCACGCTGGCGCTGAGCCTTATGGGGTATTATTTCGCGCCGCTCCACTACACGCGCGGGGATATCATACTGGATGGGCGCGACATCTCCAAAATGGAGCCGGACGAGGTCCGAAAAACCATACTGGGCACCGAGATCGCGTACATCCCGCAGGCGGCCATGAACGCGCTCAACCCCACGCGCAAGATCATCCGTTTTATAGAGGACGTCGTGCGCGCCCACAACCCCAAGGCCACCCGGAACGAGATACAGGATATGGCAAAGGAGCGATTTTCCGTGCTCGGCCTCCCGCTGGACGCGCTGGACCGGTACCCCGTGGAGCTGTCCGGCGGCATGAAGCAGCGGACGGTCATCGCCATCTCCACCATACTCTGCCCCAAGGTGCTCATTGCGGACGAACCGTCGAGCGCCCTGGACGTCACCAGCCAGAAGATGGTCATCAAAATGCTCAGGGAGCTTATGGAAAACGGCTATATCAAGTCCATGGTGTTCATTACCCACGAGCTGCCGCTGCTGTATAACGTGACCGACGACATCATGGTGATGTATGCCGGGCAGATCGTGGAACAGGGCGCCGCGAAAGAAATGGTGTTCGACCCCGTCCACCCGTATTCCAAGGGGCTGATGGGCTCCATCATCGTGCCCGAGGAGGGCGTGCGGGACGTCAAGATCACCGCCATACCCGGCACGCCGCCCAACCTCAAAAACCCGCCCTCCGGGTGCCGGTTTGCCGAACGCTGCAAATACGTAAGGCCGGAATGCAGGGGCATAAGCATTCCGTTCACACAAATCGGCGGCGGGCGCGCATACCGCTGCATCATCCCCGCGGAGGAGCTCAGGGAGGTGTATCAGCATGAGTGAGGCGGAAAAGAAGGCCCTCCAATCGGAACGGCCGCTCTGCCTGAGCGGCACGGGCGTCACCAAGGTATACGGCATGGGTGACAAACGCAACGTCGCCGTCGACCATGTGGATTTTCAGTTCCGCGAAGGCGAACTCGTTTCCATCGTGGGCGAATCGGGCAGCGGGAAGACAACGCTTGCAAAAATGCTCTTGGGGCTTACCAGCGTAACGGAAGGCGAGATCTATTTCCAGGGAAAAAAGCGGGACATCGGCTCGCACAGGAAAAGGCAGGAGTACTGGAAGGGCATACAGGCGATCTTCCAGGACCCGTTCTCGTCGTTCAACATGTTCCATAAGATCGACGCGGTGCTGCTGGACTGCATCCATATGCGCGGCGGGCGGAAGTTCCCCTATGAAAAAAAGGTGGAGCTGATGACGGAGGCGTGCGCCTTCGTCAACCTGAAATACGCGGAACTCACCAACAAATATCCGTTCGAGCTTTCGGGCGGGCAGATGCAGCGGCTGATGATCGCGCGGATATTCCTGCTCAAGCCCAAGATACTGCTTGCCGACGAGCCCACCTCCATGATAGACGCCTGCTCGCGCGCCACCATACTCGATATGCTGCTGCAGCTGCGCAACGAGACCGGCATGACGATCCTGTTCATCACGCACGATATCGGGCTTGCCTACTACATTTCGGACAGCGTGTACATCATGGAGCACGGCAAATTTGTGGAAAGCGGCACGGCGGACGATGTGATTCTGGCGCCCAAGGCGGCATACACCAGGCGCCTGATCAGCGATGTCCCGAAGATTTACGAGGAGTGGGATCTTTCCACCGTTTCCGCGCAAAACGGAAAACAGGCGTGATAAAAACACAACCGCGTTGGTATGCATCGATCGGGCGCATTGTTAAAATGAATGCAGAAACGCGTGAAAAGAGGTATGGTACATGGATATCAAAGAGCTGGTTTCACAAATGACGCTCGAGGAAAAGGCCTCCCTCTGCTCGGGGCTGGACTTCTGGCACACCAAGCCGGTAGAGCGGCTCAATATCCCCTCCGTCATGATGGGCGACGGCCCGCACGGCTTGCGCAAGCAGTCCGAGCATGCGGATCATCTGGCGGTGAACGAAAGCATCAAGGCGGTCTGCTTCCCCGCGGGGTGCGCGACAGCGGCGTCGTTCGACCGGGCGCTTTTAAGGACGCTGGGCGCCGCGATCGGGGAATCCTGCCAGGCGGAAAGCCTCGCCGTGGTGCTGGGCCCCGCGGTCAATATCAAGCGTTCGCCGCTGTGCGGGCGCAACTTTGAATACTTTTCGGAGGACCCGTACCTGGCGGGCGAAATGTCGGCCGCCTACATCGGGGGCGTACAGTCCCGGGGCGTGGGCGCCAGCCTCAAGCACTACGCCGTCAACAGCCAGGAGCACCGCCGCATGTCTTCTAGCTCCGAGGTAGACGAGCGCACGCTCAGGGAAATCTACCTGGCCGCGTTTGAAACGTCCGTAAAAAAGGCGAAGCCCTGGACGGTGATGTGCTCCTACAACAGGATCAACGGCACGCTCGCCTCGGAAAACCGCCTGCTGATGACGGATATCCTGCGCGGCGAGTGGGGGTTCGACGGATATGTCGTCACGGACTGGGGTGCGGTGGCGGACCGCGTGAAGGGCCTCAAAGCGGGCGTCGACCTCGAAATGCCGGCATCCGGCGGCGTAAACGATCAAAAGATCGTAAACGCCGTCCGCGCGGGGGAGCTCGACGAAGCGGCGCTTGACATAGCCGTGGAGCGGATACTTTCCGTCAATGAGCGGTATTTAAAATCCGCGAGACCCGAAACCGTGTGGGACAAAGAGGCGCAGCACGCTTTAAGCGCCCGTCTCGCGGAAGAATGCATGGTGCTTTTGAAAAACGAGGACGGTATTCTCCCGCTGCGGAAGGGGGACAGTATCGCGTTCATCGGCGAGTTTGCACAAACGCCGCGCTTCCAGGGCGGCGGAAGCTCGCACATCAACTGCTTCAGGACGGCAAGCGCGCTTGCGGCCGCGGCGGGCATTCCCAATATCGCGTACGCGAGAGGCTTCGATATCGAAAAGGACGAAATGACGGACGCTCTTGTGGAAGAGGCGGTGCAAATTGCGAAATCCGCAACAGTCGCCGTGGTGTTCGCGGGCCTTCCGGACGCCTACGAATCCGAAGGCTACGACCGCGCGCATATGCGCCTGCCGGAGTGTCAAAACCGCCTGATCCGGGCGATTGCCGACGCCAACCCCAATACGGTGGTGGTGCTGCACAACGGCTCGCCTGTGGAAATGCCCTGGGTACATAATGTAAAGGGCATACTCGAAGCGTACCTGGGCGGCCAGGCGGTGGGCGAAGCCGCCGTCCGCCTGCTGTTCGGGGACGCGAACCCCTGCGGCAAGCTGCCCGAAACATTCCCATTGAAGCTCGAGGATAATCCTTCCTACCTCTTTTATGGCGGGGAAAAGGATGTCGCCGAATACCGGGAGGGCGTATTCGTGGGGTACCGGTATTACGACAAAAAGAAAATGGATGTGCTCTTCCCGTTCGGGTTCGGCCTGTCCTATACCGCGTTTTCGTACTCCAATCTCCGGGTGGATAAAGAGGAGATGGACGATACGGATACGGTAACGGTGTCCGTGGACGTCACAAACACGGGCGATGTGTTCGGCAAGGAGATCGTGGAGCTTTACGTTGCGGAGAAGGCCGCCGCGGTGATCCGCCCCGAAAAGGAGCTAAAAGGCTTCGAAAAGGTCGCTTTAAAGCCAAAAGAGACCAGGACCGTCCATTTTACGCTCGATAAGCGCGCATTTGCGTACTGGAACAAAGAACTGAAAGATTGGCACGTGCAAACGGGGGCGTTCGATCTTTTGATCGGCAGGTCCTCGCGGGACATCGTTCTGAACGCAACGGTGACGGTCCGCTCCACCGTAACGCCGCCCGTGCGCTACGACAGGAACAGCATATTCATGGACGTCATGGCCGACCCGCGGGCGAACTCCGCGCTCAAGCCGCTGCTGGACGGCATCGCGAACACACTGGCCCCGCAGACGGACGCCTCCGATACGGCCAAGGAGGCCATCACGTTTGAAATGGCGGAGGCCATGCTGCGGTATATGCCGCTGCGGGCAGTGCTCAGCTTCGGCGGCGGCCAGGTTTCGGAGGAGCAGATCGAGCTGCTTCTGGACGAACTCAATCGGGCTTAAAAAGCCGGAGAAATACAGGCAGAGGTGACGACATGAGTTTTCCCAAGGGGTTTGTATGGGGCGCGGCCTGCGCCGCCTACCAGTGCGAGGGCGCATGGGACGCGGACGGAAAGGGCCCGAGCATATGGGACGATTTTTGCCATGAAACGGGCAAGAATCATGTGAGCAACGACGATACGGGCGACGCCGCCTGCGATTTTTACCGCCGCTACGAGGAAGATATCGCGCTGATGGCGCAAATCGGCTTACAGGTATACCGCTTTTCCGTCAGTTGGCCGCGCGTATTGCCCAACGGCACGGGCGAGGTCAACGAGGCGGGCTTAGCGTTTTATGACCGCGTGATCGATACGTTATTAAGCCACGGCATCGAGCCGTGGGTGACGCTCTACCACTGGGACCTTCCGAGCGCCCTGCAGAAAGCGGGCGGGTGGCTGAACCGGGCGACCGTGGACGCGTTCGCGGCCTACGCCGCGATACTCGCAAAGCGTTTTGACGGGCGCGTAAAGGTCTATATGACGGTCAACGAGCCGCAGTGCGCGTACGGCCTTGGCTACGGCACCGGCGCGCACGCCCCGGGGCTGAAGCTTACGACTGGGGAGCAGGCGCTGTGCATGCATCATCTGGTGCTGGCCCACGGCGTAGGCGCAAGGGCGCTGCGGGAAAACAGCGCGTCCCCCGTCCGGGTGGGCGTGGTGCCCTGCGGGCGGCTTTGCTACCCGCTTTCGGATACCCCCGCAGGCCGGGAAGCGGCGTACCGCGCATCCTTCCGCCTGACGGAGGAGGATTGGGCGTTTACGTTCAACGCCTACATGGACGCCCTGATGTTTCACAGGTATGACGACGACGCGCCCGATTTTTTGAAGGAACTGATACAATCCGTCCCCCAAAGCGACTGGGATCTGGTGGAAAAGCCGGATTTTTTGGGCGTGAACGTCTACCACGGCGCAGGCACGGATGAAAGCGGGAATATTGCCCGGCGGCCGGAAGGGTTCCCGCTGACCGGGTCGAAATGGCCGGTGACGCCGGAGGTCATGCGCTACGGCCCCATGAATCTTTACAGGCGTTACGGCCTGCCCATATACATCACGGAAAACGGGCAGTCCTGCAACGACCGCGTGTTCCTGGACGGGAAGGTGCACGACCCGGACCGCATCGATTTTCTGACGAGATACCTGCGGGAGCTCAGAAAAGCCGTTGCCGGGGGCGTGCCGGTTTTAGGGTACCTGCACTGGAGCTTTCTGGATAATTTTGAATGGGCAAGCGGGTATGACGACCGGTTCGGCCTCGTGTATGTCGATTATCCGGCCCAGCGGCGCATATTAAAGGATTCTGCGCTCTTTTATGCGGACGTCATAAAGACGAACGGCGGAACGCTGTAGCATGGGATACCCCTATGCCCCGCGCTTTTGCTGCGCGCGGGCATCGTTCAAACGGTGAAAAATTTGGGGTTTTATTTGGGTTTATAGGGAAATTTGTCTGTCCGGCACGGGGGCAAAATGGTATACTACTGCTATATGCGGTGCGGAGGGGTGTTCTATGGTTTCCATGAAGGATATTTCCCAAAGATGCGGCGTATCCGTTGCCACGGTGAGCAAGGCCATCAACGGGCACAGCGACATCGGGGAGCGTACTGCGGAGCGTATCCGCAATGTGGCCAAGGAGATGGGCTACCTTCCCAACGCCGCGGCGCGCGCGCTCAAAACCAACCGCACAAACAACCTGGGCGTGCTGTTCAGCGATAACACGCACAGCGGCCTTACGCACGAATATTTCTCCTCCATGCTTGACAGCTTCAAGGTGGAAGCGGAGCACCTGGGGTACGACGTTACGTTTATCAGCAACAACCTTGGGCAGTACGACATGAGCTACCTCAAGCATTGCCGCTACCGCAAATGCGACGGCGTGGTCATCGCCTGCGTCAGATTCAACGACCCCGCCGTGATGGAGCTGGTAAAAAGCGAGATCCCGGTTGTGACAATCGACCATGTGTTCAATGAGAAGACCGCGATACTTTCCAACAACGTGCAGTGCGTGAAGGACCTTGTTTCCTACATTTACCGGCAGGGGCACCGGAGGATCGCCTTTATCCACGGCGAGGACACCGCCGTGACGCAAAAGCGCGTGGCCGGCTTTTACCGCACCTGCCAGGAGTTCGGCATCGCGGTGCCCGAGGCGTATGTGCGCAGGGGGCTCTACCACGACCCGGCTTCGAGCGCGGAGGAAACGCGTGCGCTGCTTTCCCTTTCCACGCCCCCGACCTGCATCATGTACCCGGACGATTTTTCCTTTATCGGCGGCAGGAACGTCATCGAGGAAATGGGCCTGCGCATTCCCGACGACATCAGCGTGGCCGGGTTTGACGGCATCTATCTTTCCGAGGTATTGAAACCCGCCCTGACGACCGTCCGGCAGGACACCGTGAATATAGGCCGCGAGGCGGCGCGCCGCCTGATCGCTGCCATCGAAGAGCCGCAGCTGGCGCTCATCGAGCAGGTCATGGTGGACGGGCACCTCATGCCGGGGCAGTCCGTGCGGCGGCTGGCGTAAGGCAAAGAGCCATTTGAATATTGCGCCATTTGCAAAAGCGCCTTTAGCGGCGCTTTTGTTCTATCAGAAACCGGCCCTCTCCCCAGCGCATATACACCAAATGATTGATGCCGCTTTGCTTGCTTTGCTTATCGGCGACGCGGAAAAACTCCGTAAACCCGAGCTTTTCATACACCCTTACGGCAGTTTCGTTGGTATCCGCAACCTCCAATATAAAGCTGGAATACGGCTCGTTGGCGAGTATATGCCGGATGATGCCTGAGGCCACGCCCCTGCCGCGGTGGTCCGGGCCGGTTGCGACGAATTCGATCGAACCCGTGCCCGGTTCCACCGGGAAGGGGTACGGGTGGTTTTCCAGTTCTTTTTTCAGCACCGTGGCCGCGATGCTTCCCCGGATCAGGCCGAGATGGCGGCGCAATTCCCCCGCCTTTATGTGAATGGGGGGCGTTTTCCCGTCCGTACAGGCGGCGATCCCCGCGATCTCGCCTTCTATCAGCGCTACATGGAAGGCCTCCGGCACGAACATATGGGCAAAGGCGCGCGAAAGCTTTTCCTCATCCTTCGAAAAGTATTTGAGCCACTGCATGAATCCGGCGACGAAGATATCGCTGATATGCTTGCGGGCGTTCCCCCCCAGTTCGCTTGCGCGTATGATCTGCATCGTGTCTCTCCTCTCTTACAGTTCGTCTTCTATCCGAGTATATCATGATGGCTTTCCCAATTCGAACGGCATTCTCACAATCATTCTATATTTTGCAGATACGACCGTTTGTTCTTGTATGCGCGCGGCGGATGTGCTATGA
>DATMXR010000156.1:0-11727 GCA_035561315.1 Feifaniaceae bacterium | reverse complement strand
TTTGCCATATAGGTTTTCATGGCGTCCTCCTAAACGAAAATATCAGAATGTCGATGTGGCTCTGGTGACGCTTGTACGTCTTGCTTCCGGGGCTGTGGCCGCATGACGCCTACTTTACCGAACACACCTGAAACAGTGTAGCAAATTCCGATCCGGGCTGTCAAGAAAATTTCACAAATATCTTGACTTTCTTACCAAATACCTATTGACTTCCACCTTGGGGGCCGGTTTAGGATAAAACTCGGGGGTGATCGAATTGCTTATGAGCGAAACATGTAAATCGAGCATGCTTACAAGAAAAGCGGTGGAGTATTATGAGGAACAGGGGCTTGTTTGTCCGGTTGTCCTTGAGAACGGCTATCGCGATTTTTCCCGGGCGGATGTTGAGAGATTGAAAAAAATTGCCGTCCTGCGCCGATTAGGCCTTTCGGTCCGGGATATCCGTGAAGCGCTGGACGAGCGCAGCGGCGCTGGTTTGCACGGCGCGGCGTACAGGAAGCAGCTGGAAATCGATGATTTGAAATCCCGGCAGGAACTGGCGCAAAAGCTGGCGCGGGACTATGACTGGGAATATGCCCGGCAGCAACTGGATACGCTCGAAAAAAAACAGTCCGTTCTGGAGCGCCTTATGAGCGTGTTTCCCGGTTATTACGGGAAATTTGTCAGCCTGCACTTCGCGCAATACCTCGGCGAGCCGATCACAACGAACGAGCAACAGGAGGCTTTTAATACGCTGATGGCGTTTCTGGATAGCGTCGATCTTGCGATACCCGATGATTTGCGGGAATATTTAGACGAGATAACAAGGGGCTTTGATACGGACATGGCGGCAAGCATCTCCGATAATCTCAACAAAGCAATTCAAAATACTGAACAGTATATAGAAGACAACAAAGAAACGCTGGAGCAATACATGGCGTTCAAGGACTCCGACGCGTACAGGCAATCTTCCGCATATCGGCTCAATGAGGTTTTTACGAGATTTCACAGTGAAAGCGGATATTATGATATTTTTATTCCGGCTATGCAGCGGCTGAGCCGGTCTTACCGGACGTATTATGAGGCGATGCAGGAAGCAAACAGAGTGTTCCTGCATCTGTATCCGGGCGGGCAATGAACGGCTGAGACGGCAGGCTGAATACGCCGCCGAAAAGCGGCGGGTA
This sequence comes from Feifaniaceae bacterium, assembly GCA_035561315.1. Lineage (GTDB taxonomy): Bacteria > Bacillota > Clostridia > Christensenellales > CAG-138 > JAEYLA01. The sequence continues at coordinate 10,564 of DATMXR010000156.1, read as the reverse complement.
AAAGACGGTCATGCCGTTCGTGAAGGCCTAGCCGTCGGGCGGGGCAAAGGCGCGCCTTTGCCCCGCCCTATGTCAACGGTCAGGGCTTCCAGCGGATCAGCTTCTTTTCAAAATACGCCACGACGTAATACATCATGGCGGCAAGCGCGCATAAAACGAGTATGCTCGCCATGACAAGGTCCAGCTGAAACACCTGCCCGCCGTAAACAATCAGGTAGCCAAGGCCCGCTTTGGATACGAGGTATTCTCCCACGATCACGCCCACCCAGCTCATGCCCACGCTCAGCTTGAGCGCGGACATCATGGTGGGAATGCTTGCGGGCAATACGGCCATGGTGAATATCTGCATGCGCGTGGCGCCCAGGGTGCGCATGAACATCTGCTTTTCCTCGCTGATTTCGTTAAAGCCGGTGAGCACCGTCAATATGGTGACGATCAGCGAGATCAAAAGCCCCATGGCGATGATGGAACTGGTGGAAGCGCCGATCCATACGATCAGGATCGGCCCCAGGGCGATTTTGGGCAGGGCGTTGAACACGACAAGGTACGGGTCCAGTATTTTATTTGCGGTGGGGCTCCACCACAGCAGCACGGCGATGACGATGCCGAACAGCGTGCCCAATAGAAAGCTCACCACGGTTTCATACAGCGTTACGCCGATATGCATGAAGAGCGTCCCTTCCCGGTAGAGCGAAACAAGCGTTTCCAGCACCCGGGACGGGCTGCTCGTTACAAACGCGTCGATCCAGTGGAGCCGCGCTCCCGCTTCCCAGAGAATCAAAAAAAGAATCAGTATGGCGTACCGCGCGGACACCACAAACCTATGGCGGCGTTTCAATCCCTTCAAGTAAGCCAGATGCTCCGCGCTGCCGCCCGGCTCAGCCTTCATTGGACCTCGAGCTCCTTCCATATGGTATTGAAATAGTCGTGGAACTCCACCGCGTTGCGCCGGGCGATGGGGTTGGGCGGGGCGCTCAGCGTAATCACGAGCTCCCGCTTGATGCGCGCGGGGCGCTCGGAAAACACGATGATGCGGTCCGCCATGGAAATGGCCTCCGCGATATCGTGCGTGACCAAAAGCGCGGTCTTGTTTTCGCGCTTGATGATGCCGTGCACCTCGTCGGCCGTCTTGAGTCTTGTCTGGTAATCGAGCGCGGAGAACGGCTCGTCTAGCAGCAGCAGGTCGGGGTCGAACGCCAGCGTGCGGATAAGCGCCACCTTCTGGCGCATGCCGCCCGAAAGCTGGCGGGGGTAGTGATGCCGGAATTCGTCCAGCCCGTAGGTGGATAAAAGCGTAAGCGCCCGCGCCTTCGTTTCCGGTGTGAGCATGCGCTTGACCTCGAGCCCCAAGAGTATGTTGCCTTCGATATCCCTCCAGTCGAACAGCTGATCCCTCTGGAGCATGTACCCGATGTTCTGCCCCGGCGACGCGATCTCCTTCCCCTTGATGCGCGCGCTGCCCGAGGAGGGGGCGATCAACCCTGCGAGTATGCTCAGCATAGAGGTTTTTCCGGAACCGGAAGGGCCGACGATGGCGACGAATTCTCCTTCATATATGGCGATGTTGAGCTGATCTATGGCGAGCGTTTCCGCGTGGGGCTCGTGATAGGTGAGGCGTATGTCCCTGAGTTCTACAATCGGCTCCATATGCCGCCTCCTTTTTAAACTGTGTGATAATGTTAGAGTATTCCCGAGGGGCAAAAGGAGTGAACGGCACGTTTTGGCGCGGCCTGCCGTATTCATATAGAAGGGGCGTAGGCTGATTGGGCGGAGGCTACAAAGCGGCGAGGAGATGACGGGATGCTGCATTGGAAAGTGTGTTGGGGCAGGGAGCCGATACGCGACTGCGACTGCGTGCACCACCGCAAGCGGAGGCGGAACCGGAGCATACCCGGCATCGTGCTGATCGTGGCGGCGGCGCTCGTGCTTCTATGCGTATTGCCCGTATGGGTCAGCGTGGTGCTGGCCTGCGCGGCGCTCTTGGCGCTTGGCATATTGTGGCTGGCCGCTTAGGCAAATATGACATGCGATCAAAAATCGAATTGAAACAACAAAGGGCTGGTAAGCGTTGGGCCTCCCTCCGATGGAGGCGGCACGGCAGCGCGCCGAAGGGAAGAAAGCCATACGGGGATCGTTTGCGCTCGCGGCACCCCGTAAGCGATACTGCTGGGGTTACAGGCAACTAAAAAAGATGCATCGCTGCATCTTTTTATGGTTGCGCTTTATGTTACACGCTGCGGACAACCTTGCCAGAACGGAGGCAACGGGTGCAGACGTCCATCTTGCGCGGCGCACCGTCAACCACCACGTGCACCTGCTGCACATTGGGCGCCCACGCGCGCTTGGTCTTGCGGTTGGAGTGGCTCACAAGGTTGCCGGACATGGTGCCTTTTTTGCACACTTCGCAATACTTACCCATTCTAAAACACCTCCTTGCCGTAAAGGACCGTAGCCGGTCGAAATCAAACAAACGTATTCTACCATCTGAAACATGGTTTTGCAAGAAGAATTTCTCCCGCCGCTAGGGAGCGCCAGCCCCGTTATCCCGTGCGGCCGGGGCAGGCCTAACGCAGCCCGGCGAACCCGGTCTGGCGCAGCGCCTCATAGAGGACGATGGCGGCGGCGTTGGAAAGATTCAATGAACGCAGGCCGTCGCCCATGGGGATGCGCACGGCGTCGTCTGCCCGGCTGTCTAAAAGCGCCTGCGGCAGGCCCGCCGTTTCCTTGCCGAACACAAGGAAATCCCCGTCCCGGTACCGTACGGCGGAATAGAGCTGCCGCGCCCGCGTGGAGCATAAAAAGAAGCGGGCGCCGGGATATGCGCTTTCGAGCTCGGGAAAGCTGTCGTGGTAGCGGATATCAAGATGGTGCCAGTAATCGAGCCCGGCGCGTTTGAGCTTTTTATCGTCTATTGCAAATCCCAGCGGGCGGACAAGGTGTAAAACACTTCCCGTCACGGCGCAGGTCCGCGAAATATTGCCCGTATTCTGCGGGATCTCCGGCTCGACCAATACAATATGGAACATATCGGCCTTTATTCCTCCGCTGAAGTTTAGAATGCTCCCAATTGGGGAAAAAGCAAAAGATGCAAGGGATATTGTAGCAATGCTGCGCGCAAGATGCAAACATTTTGTAACATTTTCCCGGAAGGGACAGTTGTGTTTCCATTGCAAAAAGAATTGGTGTATAATGTGAATACGTGTGGGGATATCCACCAAAAAGTTTTTTGCTCAATCTGGGTTGAAGGAGCGCGAAATGGATCAAATCAGGCAGGGCCAAAGGGGCGTTTCAAAAAACGACGGCCCGCAGTTGCCAAACTATATGAAGCAGCAGGCACAGTCTGCCGTGCGCCGCTCCTATGCGGCGGCCTCCAATGCCGGCGCGCCGCGCGTGCCGTCCGCCAGGACCGCGCCGCAGCAGGGCGCAAGAACGGGCGGCGGCTCGGGCGGCAGAAAAAAACGGAGGCCCACGCGGTCCCAGAAATATCTGCGTTTGGGGTTGGGCGTGCTTGCCCTGCTTGTGGTCGCGGTAGCGGCGGTGCTGCTGCTGACCGGGGGCGACAAGGAAGACCCCACCATGACCGAATACATGAACAGTGACACCAGGTTCTTGAGCGGCGTCGCCATAGAGGGCGTGGACGTAAGCGGCCTTCCTATGGAAGAGGCGAAGCCGCTTGTGGAGCAGGCTGTGGCCGGACGGCTCAACAGCGTATCCATTACGCTGCAGCATGAGGACAAGAGTTGGACGCTGACCGCCGCGGATATGAACGTTTCCGCGAACACGGAAGAGATACTGACAGAGGCCATGGGCTTTGGCAGGGACGGCACCCTGAGCGAAAACGCCGAGGAGCGCGAGGAGCTGGAGCAGGGGCGGGAGTTTTCCGTTACGCCCAAGCCGGACGTCACGGCGGCCACCAACCGCCTCATCACCATCGCGTCCGAAGCGAACGAGCCCCCGGTGGAGCCGCACCTGATCCCCACGCTGGATGAAAGCAACGCACAGAATTTTGAACCGGTGGAAGGCCAGAACGGCCTGTCGCTCAACGCCGAACAGACCGCGCAGGCCGTAGTCGCCGCCATGGAGCAGAAGCAGTACCAGGCCGCGGTTCCCCCTGTGTTCGATTCCGTTGCGCCTACCATGACGCTGGACTTTTTAATGGAGAACACCAAGCGCATCTCCACGTTCACCACGAAATTCCCGCAGAGCAGCTCCGATGAAATCGTGAAGAACCGCGTGTTCAACATCAAGAAGGCGGCGGGCATCATCAACGGCTACACCGTGCAGCCGGATGAGGAATGGAGCTTCAACGGCTGGGTCGGCCCGCGCACCGCAAAAACGGGCTGGAAGGAAGCCAACGGCATCAGCGGCGGCAAAGAATATACGCTGCAGGCGGGCGGCGGCATCTGCCAGGTCAGCACCACGCTCTATAACACGCTGCTGTGCGGCAACCTCCCCATTACGGACCGCAAGGCGCACTCCATCCCTTCCTCGTATGTGGACAAAGGCCTGGACGCCACGGTGGATACCAGCGGCATCGACCTGAAATTTAAAAACGATACCGGCGCGCCGGTCTATATATTCGCCTATATCACGCCGGACCCGAAGAGCAGCCGGAATCTTCAGATTACCGTTTCCCTGTACGGCAAGCCGCTGCCCGAGGGCGTGACCTACAAGGCGCGCAGCGAGATCATTGAAACCACCCCGCGGCTCGAGGTCAAGTATGTGGATGACCCGGCCATACCCATGGGGTATCAGATGGAGAAGATCAAGGCCCATGACGGCTTTAAAGCCAAGGCGTATCTGGAAAAGTACGTGAACGGCGAGCTGGCGGAAACCAGGGAACTCTATGAGGACCGGTACCGCGGCAACGACGCGGAAGTGCATATCGGCACGGGCGACCCGCTTACGGTGCCCGTACCCGACGGCGCGGTCCCCATCGCGGGCGGTACGCTGCCGGAAACCGCCGCGCCCGCGGAGGGCGGCGCGGATACGGAGCAGGAACCCCCCGCCGATGCGGAGCCTGCCGAGTAAACAGGCCGCAGCAGCTTATTTTGCCGCTTGAGTAACGATCAGGCGGCTTTTTTCGGATAACAGGGAGTGTAAAAATGAAGTGGATTGAATTTGCGGTCTATACCACGGACGCGGGGCTCGATACTGTGGCGGCGGCGCTTACCGCCATCGGCCTCGAGCAGCTGGCCATAGAGGAAAGCAGCGAAAGCGTGGCCGCTTTTTTGGAGCATGCCGCGCCCAACTGGGATTTTGCGGACGCCGTGGCGCTTTCCGGGAAAAACGGCCCGTGCGTCAAGGCGTATATCGCGGAGCTGCTGGAAAACGGGGCGCTTTTATTGGCCGCCCGAAACGCCGTGGCGGCGCTGCGGGAAATGGAGTGGCAGGCTGACCCCGGCCCGCTTTTGATCCGGGAGACCCGCATAGACGAGGAGGATTGGGCGAACAACTGGAAGCAGTATTATAAACCCCTTCCTATCGGGGACAGGCTTCTGATATGCCCTTCCTGGGAGCTGGATACGCTTGCGCCCGATTTAAAAAACGGGCGGCGGGTGCTTTCCATGGACCCCGGCATGGCGTTTGGCACCGGCGCGCACCACACCACGCGCATGTGCCTGGAGCTAATGGACAAGCGGGTAAAAAACGGGGACACGGTTCTCGACATCGGCTGCGGCAGCGGGATATTGGCCGTCGCGGCGCTGCTGCTGGGCGCAAAGCATGCGGAGTGCGTGGATATCGACCCTGTGGCCGAACGCGTGGTGAAGGAAAACCTCAAAGCGAACGGCATCGGCGCTTCCCGCTGCGGCGTACGCACCGGCAATTTCCTTGCGGACGAACGCTTGCGAAAAGCCGTGGGGGAGGGGTATGACATCGTGGCTGCCAACATCGTGGCGAATGTCGTCATCGCGCTTGCGCCGCTCGTGCCGCCGCTGCTGAAACAGGGCGGGCTGTTCATTGCCTCGGGAATCATAGACGAGCGCGCGGAGGAAGTGTCCGCGGCGCTTGAAAACGCCGGGTTCACCATAGCGGAGCGGCTGCGGGCTTCGGAGGAAGCGCCCGAAGGCATAGAGGCTTCCGGCTGGGTCGCATACCTTTCGCAATGGAAGGGCTAGAGAGATGGAACGGTTTTTTGTGGACCCGGGCGCGATACGTGGGAGCTTTGCCGCCATCACGGGCGAGGACGTCGCGCATATTGCGCGCGTGCTGCGCCTGAAAGCGGGCGACGAGATCCGCATCTCCGACGGGCAGGGGGTTGAATACAGGGCGCGGCTGACGGAACTCGGCAAGCAATCCGTTCATGCGGAACTTTTCGAGAAGTATGCCGTGCGCACGGAACCCGCGCACGCCGTCACGCTGTACCAGGGGCTGCCCAAGGCGGGCAAAATGGAGGTCATCATCCAAAAATGCGTGGAGCTTGGCGTTACCGCCATCGTCCCCATGGTGACGGAACGCTGCGTAGTGAAGCCGGACTTGGATTTTGAAAAGAAGCGCGTTCGCTACCAGCGCGTGGCGTACGAGGCGGCCAAGCAATCCGGCCGGGGAATCGTCCCGGAGGTAAAGCCGCTTGCAACGCTTTCTGAATTCCCCTACGCGCGGCACGGGCTTACCCTGCACGCCTATGAAGGGGAACATGCACGTACGCTCAAAGAGGCCCTGCGGGGCAATACGGCGAAGGATATCGCCATGCTCATTGGCCCCGAGGGCGGCTTTACCAAAGAAGAAGTGGAACGAAGCGTTGCATGCGGCGCGCAGGCCGTCACGCTGGGCAGCCGGATATTGCGCACGGAAACCGCGGGCATGGCCATGCTCGCCATGACGCTTTACGAGCTGGAGGGCTGATGCGGAAGGTCGCATTTTATACGCTGGGCTGCAAGGTCAACCAGCAGGAAACCGACGCCATGCGCGCGCTGTTCGAACGGGCGGGCTACGAGGCCGTTCCGTTTGAGGAACCGGCGGACGTATATGTGGTGAACACCTGCACCGTAACGCAGGTGAGCGATAAAAAATCCCGCCAGATGATCGCGCGCGCCCACGCGAGAAACCCCGCGGGCGTTATCGCCGTGGTGGGCTGCTACGCGCAGCGCGCGCCGGAGGAAGTGAAGAACATGCCCGGCGTGCGGCTCATCGTGGGCACGCAGCACCGCGCGCGCATTGTGGAGCTGGTGGAAGATTTGCAGGAGCAGCGCGATGCCGTGGAGGATATCCGCCGCGCAAAGGAATTTGAAACGCTGCCCACGGCGGCGCAGGGCACGCGCACGCGCGCGCAATTGAAGATTCAGGACGGCTGCGACAGGTTCTGCTCCTACTGCATCATTCCCTATGCGCGGGGGCCGGTGCGCTCCCGCCCGCTTGCGGACGTGGAAGCGGCGCTTCGCGCCTTGGGCGAAGCGGGCGCGCCGGAGGTCGTATTGACCGGCATCCATCTGATGAGCTACGGCAAGGACCTTCCGGATAAGCCCAATCTGGGGGACGTCGTGCGCATCGCGGGGCAGGTTTCCGGCATAGGCCGCATCCGCCTGGGGTCTTTGGAACCGGCGCTGGTCGACGATGCGTTTGTTTCGGCGCTGCTTGATATGCCAAACGAAAAGCTGGCCCGGCAGTTCCACCTTTCCCTGCAAAGCGGGAGTGAAGGCGTGCTTTCCCGCATGCGCCGCAGATATACGCCGCATGATTACGAAGCGGCCGCAAACCGCCTGCGAAAAGCGTTCCCCGGCTGCGCGCTGACCACGGACATCATCGCGGGCTTCCCAGGCGAAACGGAGGAGGAGCATAAGGAATCGTTGAAGTTCGCGGAGCATATGGCGTTTTCCCGCATCCATGTGTTCCCGTACTCCAGAAGGAGCGGCACCGCCGCGGCGGAGCTTCCGGGGCAGATACAAAAAGCCGTGAAGGAGCGCCGCGCGCACGAGCTGATCGCCCTGGGAGAACGCATGGAGCGGGCGTATCTCAGAGAGCAGATTGGCACCGTGCAGCTCGTGCTGAGCGAGGAAACGGACGGAAAACTCTCGGAAGGCTACGCGGGCAATTATGTGCGCGTGCGTTATCCCGGCGGCGGAGCGGGAGCATTGGAGCGGGTAACCGTTACCGGCATGGAAGACGGCGTGCTCATCGGCACGTTGACGGAAGAATAAAGGAGGCATTGCAATGGAGGAAAGCTGTATCTTCTGCAAAATCGCCGCGGGGCAGATTCCCAGCAAAAAGGCGTACGAGGACGAACGCGTGCTCGCGTTCCACGATATCAACGCCCAGGCGCCCGCGCATGTGCTCATCGTCCCCAAGAAGCACATCCCCTCGGTGATGGCGCTGCAGCAGGAGGACGACGCGCTTTTGGGGCACATGTTCCGTGTGGCGCAGAATGTCGCGGCGGAGCTGGGCGTGGCGGAAACGGGCTTTCGGCTGGTGTACAACACGGGGGCGGACGCCGGGCAATCGGTGCCGCACATCCATATGCACCTGTTAGGCGGCAGGGAGCTTGCCTGGCCGCCGGGCTAATTTCACAAAAGTGACGTAGTCACTTTTGTGAGGATTACAGGAACAACCTGTGCCTACGGCACGGGCGGTTGTTCCTGCGAGGAAGCCTTGCGTTGCAAGGCTTTCCGCCGCCACCGCACATGTCGCTGGCGGCGGTTGGAAGCCTCCGGAGGGCGGAGTTGAGCTCGCCCATTGGGATAATGAAGCGAGTTTGAGACCGGTGTATTAGCGACGGCCGGAGCGCCCTGCTATGCAGGTACATATTACGTTTACGTTCTATATTTCCCGAAATATGAACCATCTGGGGGCAGTTTGGCATGCCCTCTTTTTGTATTCAAAAATTTTTTTCAAACTCCATTGACAAACGTATTAACACTTGTTAGTATTACTAACGAACGTTAGTTGGTGGATGGTGACGATATGGATACCAAACAAAAAATCCTGTACGCGGCGCTGGATTTATTCAGCCAAAAGGGGTACGAGGCCGTATCCGTCCGGGATATCGCGCGGGCGGTGGGCGTCAAGGAAAGCTCGCTCTACAACCATTTTCAGAACAAGCGGGATATCTACCGCTCCATTCTTGATTTTTGTGCACAAAAGGGCGGGGAGATAGGGCGTTCCCTTGACCTGACCGACGAGAAAAACTGTTACGTGGTGGATACGCATATCCGCGGCCTCTACCGCAATACTACGCCCGAACAGTTTGCGCATATGGCGGAAACGCTGTTCGATTACTATTTTATGGATGACCTGAACGTCAAGCTTCGGAAAATGCTCACCATCGAACAATACCGGGACCGGGAGGCGGAAAAGCGCTACCGGGAAAATGCCTTTGACGCGGCGCTTACTTACCAAACGGAGTTGTTTGCCGCGCTGATGGAGGAAGGCCTGTTTCGGAGGACGGACCCGTACATGCTCGCGCTGGCGTTCTATTCGCCCATATTTTTGCTGTTTTATAAATTTGACGCTACGCCCGAAGGCCATGCGGAAGCGAAGGTGCAGTTTTTGCGCCATATCGATCACTTTGTGCGGACATATGCCGTTTCGGGAACGGAAGGGGAGGAAGAGAAATGAATGTCGCCGTCGTCAACGGGAACGCCCGCTATGGAAGCACATGGCACTGCAAGGAGCTTTTCCTTGAAGAGCTGAACAAGCTGACGGGCGTCACGCTTACCGAGTTTACGCTGCCCGGGGATATGCCGCATTTTTGCGCGGGCTGCTTCAACTGCTTTTTTAAAGGCGAAAAAACCTGCCCGCATGCAAACAGCGTCCAGCCCATCGTGCAGGCGCTTCTTGCGGCGGATGTGATCGTAATGACCTCCCCGGTCTACGTGTTCGGCGCGTCGGGCCAGATGAAGGCGTTCTTGGATCATCTCGGCTACCTGTGGCTGCCGCACCGGCCGCATCCGTCCATGTTCCATAAAATCGGCGTCACCATTTCCACCACGGCCGGAGCGGGCCTGTCCCACGCCGCGAGGACAATGGCGAACAGCCTCAAATATTGGGGCGCAAGGCGCGTGCTTTCCTTTCGGTCCGCTGTGGCGGCCTCCTCGTGGGATGAGGTGACGGAGAAAAAACGCGTAAACATCCGGCGGCAAATGCGGGCATTGGCCGAAAACACCGTAAAAAACGCGCGGCGCGTGGAGAAATTGCCCGTTCCCCTTATTCAAAGAGTCATGTTTTCTGCGATCCGCAGTATGATGAAAAAAGGGGGGTCGAACGCAAGGGACCTCGAATACTGGAAGGAGCAGGGCTGGCTCGGGGGGGATAAGACCCCGTTCGCGCGCATACAGGGATAGGAGGGCTCGCATGTACTTTGACGGCGTTCTGATCGGCGCGGGCACGTTTTTGATCATCGGCCTGCTGCATGCGGCCGTCGTCAAAACGGAATACCATTGGGGGGTGCGCGCCTGGCCAATCTACCTTGCGGCGGGGGCGGGCTGTATCGCGGCTTCGCTGTTTATCAAAGAGCGGGTGATTTCCGCGCTTTTATGCGTTCTCGGCTTTTCGCTGCTGTGGGGCATCCACGAATTGTACCGGCAGCGGGAGCGCGTAAAGCGCGGATGGTTTCCCCAAAAACCGGACA
>DATMXR010000155.1:0-6256 GCA_035561315.1 Feifaniaceae bacterium | reverse complement strand
GGCTCGTTTTTCTTACCTAGACCTGCCGCTTAGCACGACAGCCCCTTGTTTATGTAAAATTGTATTTTCCTCAGTTCGAAATGGTTGTGCTGTGTCGCGGCAAAGCCGCTTCCTTGCACGCCCTTTCTCGCTGGGACTTCGCTTCGCTTATTCCCCCACTGGGGGCGCTCAGCTTTGTCCCCACCTTACCACCGGCGTCCGCGCGGCGCGCGTTTCGTCCGGCCTGCCGATGGGCGTGGTGACGGGCGCCAAGTGCAGCGCGTCCGGGTCGCGCTGCGCCAGTTCCGCGATCCCGCACATAATGGTGATAAGCTGGTCCAGGTTCTCCCGGCTTTCGGTTTCCGTGGGCTCGAACATCATGGCCTCGTGTACGATCAGCGGAAAATAGATTGTGGGCGGGTGGAACCCGCGGTCGATGACTGCTTTCGCGATGTCGAGCGTCCGCACGCCGTTTGCAAGCTGTTCGCGCGGCTGCACCACGCATTCGTGCATGCAGACCCTGTCGTGCGGCAGCGCGTAGCAGCCCTTCAAACCGTGCTGTACATAGTTGGCGTTGAGCACCGCGTTTTCGCTCGCTTCGGTCAGCCCTTCCCCGCCGAGGGAAAGGATATAGGCGTAGGCGCGGGCCAGCACGCCGAAATTGCCGAAATACGGCTTTACGCGGCCAATGGAAAGCGTGCGGTCAAAGTCCGCGCGCACGGACCCGTCCTCCCCGCAAAGCAGCACGGGGGCGGGCAGGAACGGGATCAAATCCTTTTTCACGCCCACCGGGCCCGCGCCGGGGCCGCCGCCGCCGTGCGGGGTGGAGAACGTCTTGTGCAGGTTCAGGTGCACCACGTCAAAGCCCATGTCGCCGGGGCGCACCTTGCCCATGATGGCGTTCATGTTCGCGCCGTCGTAGTAGAGTAGCCCGCCCGCTTCGTGCACAAGCGCGGCGATCTCGAGGATATTGCGGTCGAACAGCCCAAGCGTATTGGGGTTGGTCAGCATCAGGCCCGCGGTTTTATTGGAGAGGCGCGCCTTTAACGCTTCCACATCCACGCCGCCTTCGGCGTCGGAGGGAATCTCCACCGCCTTGAAGCCTGCGAGCGCCGCGGAAGCGGGGTTGGTGCCGTGCGCGGAATCCGGCACGAGCATTTCCGTGCGCTCCATGTCGTTCCTTAACTGATGGTACGCCTTGATGATCATCAGCCCCGTCAGCTCCCCGTGCGCGCCCGCGGCGGGCTGCAGCGTGAATGCGTCCATGCCGGTGATTTTTGAAAGCGAGTCCTGCAGCTGCGCCATCATGGAAAACGCGCCGTTTAGGTCCTCTTCGTCGAGCAGCGGGTGCAGGCCGCGGAATACGCCCGCGACTTCCTCGTTGATCTTGGGGTTGTACTTCATGGTGCAGGAGCCCAGCGGATAGCTGCCGTTGTCCACGCCGAAATTGCGGCGGGAAAGGCGGATATAGTGGCGCACGAGTTCCACTTCGCTTAGTTCGGGGAGCGGCAAAGCATCACCCAACAGCCCGTCGGGCAGCAGCGCGTCAAGTTCCGGCACGTCTAGCGGCGGCAGGTCCGCGGCGCGGCGGCCAGCTTTGCTCAGTTCAAACAGCAGCGGTACGGCGCTTCTCATTTTGCCACCTCCTCGAGCGCGTTCAAAAACGCGTCCAGCTCCTCGCGCGTGTTCTGCTCCGTCGCGCAGTAGAGGATGCCGTTGTCCCCGGCGTAATAACGATTGAGCGGCAGGCCGCCGATGAAGCCGCGGTCTTTGAGCGCAAAGTTGATGGCTTGCGCGTCCTTTTCACAGTCGATGACGAACTCGTGGAAGAACGGCTCCGCAAACCGCGCGCGCATTTTGGGGATACGGAGTATGCCATCATAGAGGTAATGCGCCTTTTGGAGGCATTGCACAGCGACCTCCCGCATGCCGTTTGGCCCCATGGCGGCAAGATAGACAGCGGCGCGCAGCGCGCACAGGCTCTGGTTGGAGCAGATGTTGGAGGAGGCCTTTTCCCTGCGGATATGCTGCTCGCGCGCCTGCAATGTGAGCACATACGCGCGGTTCCCCTCCGCGTCCACCGTCTCCCCCGCGATCCTTCCCGGGAGGTGCCGGATGTATTGCTGCTTCGCCGACATAAATCCAAGGTACGGCCCGCCGACGGAAAGCGGAAGCCCAAGCGGCTGGCCTTCTCCCGCGGCGATGTCCGCGCCGTAGTCGCCCGGCCGCTTCAACAGCCCCAATGAGATGGGGTTGACCACGGCGGTCAGAAGCGCGCCTTTTTCATGTAACAGCGAGGCGGCGCCCTCCATATCCTCCACCACGCCGAAGAAGTTGGGGCTTTGCAGAAGCATCCCCGCCGCGCCGTCAAGGCTGGCGGCGAGCGCGTCAAAATCCGTCCTGCCTTCCCCGGCCAATGGAATTTCCGCAAGCTCAAAGCCCACGAACCGCGCGTAGGTCTTTAAGATGGCGGCGTATTCCGGGTTCAACCCCGCGGAATACAGCACCTTATTCTTGCGCGTGATGCCGCGCAGCATCACCATGGCCTCCGCGCAGGCGGAGCCGCCGTCGTATACGGAGGCGTTGGAGGCGTCAAGCCCCGTGAGCTCACAGATAAGCGTTTGATACTCAAATATCGCCTGCAGCATGCCCTGGCTCATTTCCGGCTGGTAGGGCGTGTATGCGGTATAGAATTCCGCGCGGGAAGCCACCGCGTCCACCGCCGAGGGGATGTAGTGCCGGTACGCGCCGGCGCCCCGGAACAGCGGCAGTTCCGCCGCCCTGCCCGTAAACGCCTGGAACGCGCGCCGCACCTCCTGCTCGCTTTTGCCTTTGGGCAGGTCGAGCGGTCTATTTAACCGCGCTTTTTCGGGGATATCGGAAAACAGCTCGTCGATGCTGGTGACCCCGATGGCTTTGAGCATCTCCTGCTGTTCTTCCTTTGTGTTCGGAACGTAACTGCGCATGGCGTTTCCCCTTACAGCGCCGCCACAAACGCGTCGTACTCCGCGGCGGATAAAAGCGCCGCTTCGTCCACTTCGCTCGCCGCAAGCACCACGATAAATTCCTCATACGGCGCGCTGTTCAGCCGTTCCGGCTCGTCCTCCAGCGGCTGGTTTACTTCCAGCACCTCTCCGCCCACCGGCGTGTAGACGTTGGACACCGCCTTGACGGATTCCACCACCGCCGCGCTGTCCCCGGCTTTCACCGTGTCCCCGACCTGCGGCAGCTCCACATACACGATATCCCCCAGCGCTTCCTGCGCGTGCGCCGTGATGCCAAGGCGCGCCCTGCCGTTTTCGATGATGACCCATTCATGCTCCCTGGTGTACTTGCGGTCGTTCGGCGTCATGGATTGTACCTCCTATAGATTTTTAAATACTGCTGAAAGAGACTTTAATTGTTTTTTCTTAGGGGCATACCCCGGAAACTCCACAGTTCGCAATGGTTAGCTGCGCCGCGGCTGGCTCCAAAGCCTCCCTTGTTAAAGGGAGGGGAACCGCGTTAGCGGTGGAGGGATTCCGCTCCGAAAGCGTATGCGGAATACGGATGATTTCGTCCAAAAGAATCCCTCCGTCAGGCTTCGCCTGCCACCTCCCTTTCACAAGGGAGGCAATGGCCAGAGCTTCCAAGCGTACTCTTTCTTACTTCCCCCGTTTATAAAACGGCAGCGGCGCCTGCTCCGCCTGCAGCGGGCGGTTGCGCACCACGATGGAAAAAGCCGTCTCGTTTGCGGCCCGTGCGTCCACAAGCGCCATGGCGAAGCTTGCATTTAGCGTGGGCGAAGGCGCGCCGGACGTGGTGACGCCGACCTTTTTGCCGTTTACAAGCACATCCTCCCCGCCGCGCGCGATGCCGCGGTCGGTAAGCTTTAACCCGATGCGCACGCGCGCGGGCGCTTCCAGCAGCCCTTCGCGGCCTATGAATTCGCCTTTGTCGAGCTTGATGGCAAAACCGAGCCCGGCCTCGCGCGGGGTGATGTCCTTCGAGAGCTCATGCCCGTACAGCGGCATGCCCGCCTCAAAGCGCAGCGTATCCCGCGCGCCAAGGCCGCAGGGCAATATGCCGAAGGGCGTTCCCGTTTCCAACAGCGTGTTGAAAAGTCCTTCCCCGTACTCCGCGGCGCAGTAAATCTCCAGCCCGTTCTCGCCGGTGTAGCCGGTGCGGGAAACGACGGCGGGCACGCCGTTTACTTTAAGTTCGGAGAAAGAATAGTTCTTTTCGGGCAGCGGGCCATCGCACAGCGGCGCCAAAATCTCGTTCGCTTTTGGGCCCTGGAGCGCGATCTGCGCCCATTGAGCGGACTGGTTGCCGATGGTAACGTCAAACCCCTCGGCGTTTTTCTGCATCCACTCAAAATCCTTTTGCGTGTTGGAGGCGTTGACCACCACGAGATAACGCTCGGAAGTAAACTTGTAAACGATCACGTCGTCCACCGTGCCGCCGTCGGGATAGCACATGGGCGAGTACCGGCAGCGCGAAGCCTGCATGGACGCGATGCCGTTGGTAAGCAAATGGTCGAGATAGCGTTCCGCGCCCCTGCCCAGCACGAAAATCTCCCCCATGTGCGATACGTCGAACAGCCCCGCGCGCTCGCGCACGGCCCTGTGCTCCTCCAGCACCGAGGAATACTGCACCGGCAGCGCCCAGCCGCCGAAATCGATGAGCTTGCCGCCTAAAGCCACATGCGTCCGGTACAGCGGCGTTTGATGTAGACCCTCCATAGGAACCTCCCCAATATCAATATGCGCAGAAAAAGGACGGAAAAAAGGCGCGCAAAAAAGAAATTGCGCGCTCCGTCCTTGTACCTGAGAGATTCCCCTGTTCAGCGAGTTCACTTCCATTGCTGCAATAGGGTTGCCCCATCGGCGCCGCCGCAAACAGGCGGCTTTCCGGAGGTTTGTCCGGGTACGGTTCTTTTGCCTGAGAGTTTTTGCTTTCCCCTTCGGCGCCGCCTGGAGGCGGTCTCTCCCGAACCCATCATCCACATCATGCTGTTATAACCGGGTTTTCTATAGTATAGCAAGAAGCGCGCGGGATGAAAAGCAGAAATCCGTCCGGATGCGGCGGCGCAAATAAAACAAAAAATTTCTCCTATGCGCGGGCAGAAGGAGCGGTTATACTGAACGTTACAGGTATCATAATACGGGAGGAAAACAGATGGCTTCCAAGGTTTATTTTTCGGATCTTCGGGTCCCGGCGGGAAAGAGCATACTCACAAAACTCAGGGAACTGCTGATCGCCGCGGGCATCGGGGAGATCGATTTTGCGCACAAATACGCCGCCATCAAAATCCATTTCGGCGAGCCGGGCAACGTTTCCTATATCCGCCCCAACTACGCCAAAGTGGTGGCGGACCTTGTGGCGGAGCTTGGCGGCAGGCCGTTTTTAACGGATTGCAACACGCTGTATGTCGGCCGCCGCAAAAACGCGCTCGACCATATTTCGTCCGCGTATGAAAACGGATTCACCCCCTTTTCCACCGGCTGCCACGTGCTGATCGCGGACGGCTTAAAGGGAACGGACGAGGCGCACGTCCCCATCCCCGGCGGAGAGCTTTTGGAGGAAGCGCGCATCGGCCGCGCGATTATGGACGCGGACATATTCCTGTCCCTCAACCACTTCAAGGGGCACGAATGCACCGGCTTTGGCGGCGCGCTCAAAAACATCGGCATGGGCTGCGGCTCCCGCGCGGGAAAAATGGCCATGCATTCAAGCGGCAAAGTCGTGGCGGACCCGGACGTATGTATCAGCTGCGGCGTGTGCGCCACGGTATGCGCGCACGGCGCCCAATCCTTCGATACCGGCGTATGCGTCATCGATCCTGAAACATGCGTGGGCTGCGGCATGTGTCTGGGCGCATGCCCTGTGGACGCCATATACGCCCCGCAGGATTCCGCAAACGACCTGCTGAACCAAAAGATCGCGGAGTACGCAAAAGCGGTGCTCCATGGCCGGCCAAATTTCCACATCAACCTTGTGATGAACGTTTCCCCCTTCTGCGACTGCCACGAGTATAACGACGCCCCCATCGTGCCGGATATCGGCCTCTACGCCTCGTTCGACCCTGTGGCGCTCGACGTCGCCTGCGCGGACGCCGTGAACGCGGAAAAGCCCATACGCAACAGCTACCTGGGCGACGCCGCGCATACGCATGGGGACCATTTTAAGGATATGCACCCCGACACCTCCTGGCGCGTCGGCGTGGAGCATGCGGAAAAGCTCGGCATCGGCACGGCGGACTATACGCTGGTAAAGGTCTGAACGGTTCAGGCAC
>DATMXR010000154.1:0-19911 GCA_035561315.1 Feifaniaceae bacterium | reverse complement strand
TCATAAATCTTAACGTGAACTTTAAGTCAATAGAGAATTGAAATTTTGGAGGTACGTATGGGATACACGGTCAAGCAGGTATCGGAAAAAACGAATCTGGCCGGGCACGTTCTGCGCTATTATGAAAAAGAAGGCCTGCTGCCCCAGGTGGGGCGCACCAAAAGCGGCATCCGCCAGTATTCGGAGGATGATCTGGAGTGGCTGGGTTTGATCTGCTGCCTGAAGAATACCGGCATGTCCATCAAACAAATCAAGGAATTCGTGGACCTGAGCATAGAAGGGGACGCCACGCTAAAGCAGCGCTGCGAGATGCTGCTGGAGCATAAGAAGAATGTGGAGACGCAGATCGGGAACATGTACAGGCATCTCGACAAAGTTTCCCATAAGATCGCGCATTTTACGGCGCAGTATGAAAGGTATATCGAAAACGGCGGCGGTTCCGCCGGTGCAGCCCTGCCATACGGGAAGCAGGCTTAGGCTTTCCCGTTTTTGAATTGCGCCTTCGCCTGGTACATGCGCTTGTCCGCAAGGGCAATCAGCGCCTCCGCCGTCAACTGTTCCCCGCGCATGGTATAAATGCCGTACGATACGGTTCCCGCAATCCCTTCTCCCCGGGCCGGTTCGGTCTCCAGCACTTTGACGCTTATTCGCGCCAGGATTTTTTCGGCATCCTCGTAGGACGTGTTGTTGAGGCAGACGATAAACTCGTCGCCGCCGTACCGGGCGACCCAATCCGTGTCCGCCCGCACGCAGCCGTTCATGGCGGACGCTATAGAAGCGATGATTGTATCCCCGGCCGCATGCCCATACCTGTCGTTGACCGTTTTCAGGTTGTCGATATCCAGAAAAGCCAGGCTCAGCGGAAGGCCGGAATATGTGGACCTGACGATGTCCACCGGAAGCCGCTCGTCCACGTACCGCCTGTTATAGAGGCCTGTCAGCTCGTCCTTTATGATCAGGTCGTTCAGCTCGACCACGACGTCCCTATAAAACCGCCCTTCCGGATAAACGCCTTCCCCAAAAAGCATGGTATCCGTCGCGTTTCTTAAGAGCTCCAGCACAATGGGGCTCTTGGCATTTTCAACGGGAAGCGCGGTCACCATCATAATGGCGCCGGGGGCTTGCTCCAGCTTCATATAACACCGCTGGTCGGTATATGCGCGGATGGAAATGCAGTTGTCGCACAGCTTCGCGTCCTTCCAATAGTTAAAACAAACCCCGTCGGCGGGGAACCGTTCGTTTTCCCGGTATTCCAGCACGTTTTTCTGGACGGGATCCACCAGTCTTACCGCGTCGTACATGGTTTGAAAGAAATCCAGGTGGCCTTTGAGCTGGTTTAAAGATAAGCGCTGAATCATATTGTATCCTTTGCTGCATGTATTTGGAAATCATCATACATGAAAAACAGGATATTTGTCAAAATCAACTGCAAAACGACATAATCGTGTTGGCAAAATGTCATATTCGGCAAAAAATATCCCACGGATTTTCACGCGGGATATGCGCGGTATCGGCGGAGGCTATTTGTCCGGCACCCAGAATCCCTGCCGCCCCTCCGCGTCCACCGTCTGCAGCACGGGCGCGCCCGAGGCTGCGGGCATACAAAGCGTAAGCGGAAGCGCGGGCGTATGGGTGGAAGCCGCGGGCCGGAATATGCCGTCTTTTACCCGGCCCAGCGCGCAGTACACGAGCGGAGACGCTTTGTCGGCCTCATATTTTTGGACCGTGCATGTGACGCTGTCTTTGCTTTGCGTGCAGGCGGCGTCAACGGCTGCGGGGGGAGCGGAAGCGGGGAAGAAAAGCGTAAAGGGTTCCGCCGTTTCGAGCAGGCTGACCGGGTTAAAAAGCGACGCCATCCGCCTGCGCAGGGCGTACAGGGCAAAGGGCGAACTGTCTGAGGCAAGGAACCTGCGGCCCATTTGCGCGGCTGCCGCCGCCGTAGTGCCGCTGCCGGAGAACAGGTCCGCCACAAGGTCCCCCGGGCGGGAGGAAACGGACAGGATACGCCTTAAAAGCGCCTCCGGCTTCTGGGTGGCGTACCCGTTGCGCTCCGGGTCGCGCTGGTGCAGGTGCTCGATATCCGTCCAGACATCGCTGGGGTAGACGAGCGAATCCTCATGGTAATGGTACAGCTTGCCGCCGGAGCGTATGGAATAGGTGACGCGCCCTTTTTCGTCTATGCTGCGCTTCATATGGTTGCGCCGTTCCGGCCCGCGGGGGATGCCCGCCCCCTCAATATCGAAGTAGCAGCGGCTGGACTTGCGGTAGAACAGTATGGTATCGTGCTTGCGGGAAAAGTGGCGTGTGCTGCGCCCGCCGGAGCGGTACATCCAGATGATTTCGTTCATGAAGTTCTTTTCGCCGAATATCCCGTCCAGCATCAGCTTTAAAGGCGCCGCCATGCGGTAATCCACGTGCAGGTAGAGCGAACCCGTCGGGCTTAAAAGGTCCCGGCACCCTTCGAGTATGGGGCGCAGGAATTTTAAGTACTCTTCCCCTGTCAAAACATCCGAATACGCGGGGCGCTCTATGCCTGCACGGCCGATCTGCATGCGGAACAGGTCCCCGGTGCCAAAGGGCGGATCCAGATAGATAAGCTGCACGGCGTTTGCGTGGCGGTTTAACAGGTCACTAAGCAATTCCTCCGAACGGCCCAGGTAGAATGTACCCGGCCCGCCGCTTGGATACAGCTCGCCGGTCACATCGATGCTGACTGCCATTTTGGCCACCGCCCTTCCGGTTTATTACAAAGCAATAACGGCACTGAAAAAAAGCGGGCATACGCCCGCGTCTTTCATTCTTCCGCCGGGTACGAATGCCCCGCGGTCAGAATGTGCTGCTCCATGCAAACCTTGGCGCGCTCCGCGTCATGGGCGCACAGCGCATCGTAGATCTCCTTGTGCTCCTCCAGCGATTTCGGCGCGCGCTCGGGGGACGTCAGGGAGCTTTTTCTTGCGCGCTGCGCGTTCTGGTGCAAGGAAACCAGTATGTGCCTGAGCGTGCGGGAGTTGCATGCGGTGAATATGATCTCATGAAACTCGGAATCCAGGCGCGCGAGGTTCACCGAATCGTTGCGGCGGGTGTAGAGCTCCATCAGCTCCACAAGCTCCCCAAGCTGGTCCAGCTGCTGTTGCCGGATGCGCTGCGCCGCCCAGAACGCCGCCAAGCCTTCAAGCTGCAGGCGGATGGTGTAAATATCGGTGATATCCTCCTGCGATATGCCTTTTACGATAGCGCCGCGGTTGGGGATGGATTCCGCAAGGTCCTCCAGTTCAAGCTGCTTGAGCGCCTCCCGTATGGGGGTGCGGCTTACGCCCAGTTCTTCCGCGAGCTTCGTTTCCACCAGGTAATCCCCGGATTGGTAACGGCCTTCGATGATGCCGTCGCGAATATATTTGAACACCTTGTCGCTGAGCGAATGGTGATCCTTCGTATCAAAAATGTTAGACATTCATGCCTCTCCAAAAATCGAAAATATGAAACGCACATACCGGGCGCCGAAGCTTTGATTTCCTAAATAAAGTGTACCTTATCTTTTCGACAAAAACAAGGGAAACCTGTATACATGTACCCAATGCGCGGCTTTCGTGTGGAGAAAAAATCATTCTGAAACGGTATGCGCATACATACACTTTGAGCAAAGGGGGGACATGCTGCGAATGGAAAATAAAGGAAGATACAACAAGGAAAACTGGAAGGCTTCCCTTCTGCCGCTTTTTCCAAACAGGCTACAGCAGGAGCTTCAAAAAGTCGACGATTCGCTGCCGCTTGAGGAAATCCGCATCCGCGCCGGGCAGCCGCTCCAGCTTTGCTGCAGCGGCTACGAGCGTTTGCTGCAGGCCGTGCCCGGCGTCTCGGATTGCGCAAGCATACTCGAGCGCGCCTGTGAGCATTCCATTTACGCCTGGGAAGAGGAGTTGAAAAACGGCTTTATCACGCTGCCCGGCGGCTACCGTATGGGGTTGTGCGGCAAAGCGGTATTGAAGCAGGGGCAGGCGGTGGCGCAGACGGACATCACCTCGCTCAATATCCGCATCGCGCGCGCCTGCCCGGGCGCCGCGGACGGGGTCATGCCTCTTTTGCTGCGGCGGGACGGAACGCCGTACCCCGCGCTCATCATCTCCCCGCCCGGCTGCGGGAAGACGACGATGCTCAGGGACATCGTCCGCCAGCTTTCCGCGGGCCTCAACGGCGCACTGCCGCAGCGCGTCTGCGTGGTGGACGAACGCATGGAGCTTGCGGGCGCGGTGCGGGGCCTTGCGCAGCTGGCGCTGGGACCCCGCACGGATGTGCTTTCCGGCTTTCCCAAGTGCGAGGGGATACGCCTTGCCGTCCGCGTGCTTTCGCCGGAGGTCATCGTGACGGACGAATTGGGCACCAAGGCGGAAGCGGACGCGGTGCAGGAGGCGGCCTACTGCGGCGTCGTTACCATAGCGAGCGCCCACGTACGGGATATCGCGTCCTTATCCAAACGGCGCGCGCTGATGGAGCTCATCGAAAGCGGCGTGTTTGAACGCGTGGTGCTTTTAGGGCGCGAAGACGGGCGTGTCGGCTGTGTGACGGGAATATGGGACGGCGCTTTAAAGGCGCTGCCGCTGCAGGGGAGGGGAAGGGTATGCTCCATGTACTCGCCATGATGAGCGTATTTGCGGGCTGCGCGTTCATCGGCGTGCGCGCCTCCTCCGCCCTGCGCCTTAGAAAGGATACGCTGCGCGCCATGGCGGACGCGCTCCACCGGCTTTCCATGTGGATGGACTATACCGCGCAGCCGCTTCGCGCGCTCGCCCGCAAGGCGAAAACGGAAGAGACCGCCGCGTTTTTCGATGCGTTCGCGAAGTATTTGAAAACCGATGAGGACGTCCCCTCCGCGTGGAAACGGGCGATGGAGGATGCCCGCTCGAACGACGCCGGGTTTGCGTCGCTCCATGAGGCGGAGCTTAATATACTGGAGGAATACGCGGGAACCTTAGGCGGAAGCGACAGGGAGACACAGGCCAAAAACGCGGCGCTCGCGCAGCGCCGCCTGGAGGCGGTGCTCAAAGAGGCGGAAGAGATTTACGCAAGCAAAGGGCGCATGTACCGTTCCGTAGGCATATTGAGCGGAATCGCCGTTGCGATTTTACTATGGTAGCCTAGAGAGGGGAACACGATGAACATCGATATACTGTTTAAAATCGCAGGGGTGGGTATTTTGGTGGCGGTGATCGCACAGCTGTTAAAACAGAGCGGCCGGGATGAAATGGCGACGATCGCGGCGATCGTGGGCTTAGTCATCGGGCTTTTAATGATGCTGGATATGATAGGCGATCTGTTTGAAAGCGTAAGGCAGGTATTCCAGCTTTACTAGCCGCGTAATTACGAAGGAGGGGCATATGGCAGTGTTCAAAATCGCCATATTCGCGCTGCTTGCGGCGTCCATGGTCGTACTGATCCGCGCGCACCGGCCGGAAATGGCAATGCAGGTCGGCATCGTGTCCGGGGTGATGCTCTTGATCTATATCGTGCTGCAAACGAGCGGCATACTGGAAAGCATCACGGCGATATCCGAGCGGTACGGCATAGATACCGGCTACATCGGGGTTTTGATCAAGATCATAGGCATCGCCTATATCGCGCAGTTTGCGGGGGAAATATGCAAGGACGCGGGGGAGTCTTCGCTCGCCTCCAAAGTGGAGCTGGGCGGGCGCGTCATGATACTCGCCGCGGCGCTTCCGGCGGCGATTTCGCTGCTGGACATGGTGGCCTCCCTCATTCCGGCGGGCGGCGCATGAAAAAGCGCGGGGCCGTATTGGCAGTCCTGGCGCTCGCGCTGCTGCTCGTCCCCGTCCGCGCCCTCGCGCAGCCCCCGCAGGAGATCGTGGACGGCGTGCAGAGCGCTCTGGACGGCGCTGACGTCGGCAAGTGGAACGAGACCTATTCCGCCTTGCCTGAGGACGTCAAGGCGCTTTGGGGAGGCAAGGACCTCTATACCCTCATCAGCGGCTACGCGCTGGGGGAGGGGGAGTATTTGGGCGGAACGGTGCAGGAGGCATTGGCGCATCTGCTAAAATCCATGCTGCCCGACGTGCTGCCCATGATCGTCAGTTTGCTGGCGATCGCCGTGTTGAGCGGGTTTTTGCGCGCCATGAGCGAGGCCAACATGAGCGGCGTGAATGAAATCGCAGCCTTCGTGTGCCAGTGTTTTGCGATCGGCGTGGCTATGGTATCGTTCCTTTCCCTCGCGGATATCGCGCGGGATACCATAGAGCGCACGTCCACGTTTATGGAGCTTGCGTTTCCGCCGCTGCTCACCATGCTCACGGCCGCGGGCGGCATCGCCTCGGCGGGCATATTCCAGCCCGCCATGACCATGCTCTGCAGCGGCGTATCCGTGGCGCTGCAGAAGGTGGTGCTTCCCGTCATCCTTACGGGCGGGGTGCTGGGCATGCTCAACAATATCACGGGGAAGGTGCAGCTCGGGCAGCTGTTTCACCTGAGCAAGACCGTGGCCAAGTGGATGATCGGGCTGATTTCCACGCTCTATTTCGGCGTGACGTCGCTCCAGGGGTTGACCGCGGCCACGTTCGACGGCGTATCCATCCGCACGGCGAAATTCGCTTTGGATAAAATGGTGCCCATTGTGGGCGGCATGGTGTCCGGCACGGTGGATACGGTGCTGGGCTGCGCGGTATTGGTCAAGAACGCGGCGGGGGTCGCCGCGATACTCATCACATTCGGCATCGTCGTCGTTCCGCTTCTACGCATCGCGGTGGGCATGCTTTCCTTCCGGCTCGCGGCGGCGGTCTGCGAGCCGATCGCGGAGCCGCGCATCCCCAAAATGCTCGCTTCCATCGGGGATGTGCTGACCTATTTGTTCGCGGCCGCGGCTTCGTTAAGCGTTATGTTCATGATCACGGTGGGCCTCATCATGGGCGCGGGCAACGCCGCGATCGGGTAGGAGGGAAACATGCAGGGCTTTCTCTACCAAATCACGCTGCTCATTGCCGGTATGGCGGTTGTGGTCACATTGCTCGAGGTGCTTATCCCGCAGGGAAAGCTAAAAAAAACGGTTCTGTTCGCAATCGGGCTTGTGTTTTTGCTGTCCGTCTCGGCGCCCATCGTGCGGCTTGTTACGTCGGGCCCTTCCGGCGAACTGTTTCAAATGGAGGAGCTCCCAGAGCTTACGCCCGTCCCCGGACCTTCGTATGAGGACCTCCTGCGCAAGTATTATGAGCAAAGCCTGGAGGAGTCCGAATGAACGCTTCCCCATACAACCACCGGCCAGAAGGAGGAAACAGGGGTGGACAATAAAAGAAAACCAAAAGCGGAGACTGGCATCATAGCGCGCGTCGCCGCCGTGCTCAAAGCAAATAAAAAGCTGGAACTGGCCGTGTATATCGGCCTTGCGCTCTTGATCGTGCTGCTGTACGTCTCCACGCTGTTCCCTAAAAATGAAAAACCCGCTTCCGCCGAACCTGCGCAAGACGCCCAGTATGCCTCCCAAACGGAGCTGGAGGTGGAAAAGCGGCTGGAGACGGTATTGTCGAGCATCCGGGGCGCGGGCCGCGTGGAGGTGATGATCACCTACGAAAGCGGGCCGGAAATCGTGACCGCCATGAATACGGATACCAACACCAACCGTTCCGAGAGCGTGGATAGGGAAAAAGAAAGCACGGTGGAGCAGAAAACGGAATCCCAAAAACCTGCCACCGTCTCGGGCAGCAACGGCACGGAACCCATCGTCATCACGGAAAAGCAGCCCGCTGTGCGCGGTGTGATCGTGGTGGCGGAAGGGGCGGACAACGTCGCGGTGCGCATGGACCTGCAGCGCGCGGTGCAGACCGTGCTCAATGTGCCCGCATCGAGCATCGAGGTGTTTGCGCTGGAGGGCGGCGGCATTTCAGGCGGACAATCTGAAAAAGAATAAGCATGGGAAAGGGGAAGCGGCATGAAAAAGAAATACGGGGTACTCATCGGCTTGGTCGTGTTGCTCGTGGTGGCGGTGTTTATCAACATCAGGCTCAACGCCGCCGCGGAGGGCGACGCCCAAAATGTAAATTCGCCGGGCGGGCCGGATCAGGTGCAGATCACAAACGCGGACGTCGACGCGGAGGACTATTACGAGGTGTTCCGCGCGGACCGGGAAAGCGACCGCACACAGGAAGTGGAGTATCTGGACGCGATCATACTCAACGAGGATACGGATGCGGAGACGCTTGCCGACGCGCAGCAGCGGAAGCTCGCGATCGTGGACAGCATGGAGAAGGAACGCAATATTGAAAGCCTCATCAAAGCCAAAGGTTTTGATGACGCGGCGGTGATGGTGACGGAGGACAGCGTCAATGTCGTCGTCAAGGCGGCACAAATAGACACCAAGCAGGCCGCGCAGATACTCGATATCGTATACGGCGAGACCGAGGTGGACGCGCAAAATGTAAAAATATATCCTTCCGCAAATTAAAATCGCGGAAGGACACGGCATATCCGCCAATTTTATGGAACCCCTTGTTTGCATTAACAATCGCATCTGCTATAATAGAAAGACCGGATGCGCATAAATTGCCGGAGATGCAATGGAAGAGGAGGTTTGCTCTATGGATAACAGCAACGAGATCATTCCCGTAATCAAAGGCGAAGGCGGTAAAATTGTATTTGCATCGGATGTGATCGCGACGATCGCGGCGCTTGCCGCCGCGGATGTACCCGGCGTCGCGGGCATGAGCGGCGGCATGGTGGAAGGCATTACCGAACTGCTGGGCCGCAAGAATCTGACAAAGGGCGTCAAGGTTGAAGTCGGCACGGAGGAAACGGCCATTGACGTAAGCGTCGTGATCAAGTACGGGTTTCGCATTCAGGACGTATGCACCAGTATCCAGCAGGCCATCCGCGGCGCGGTGGAGACCATGACGGGTCTTCGCGTGGTGGAGGCCAACGTCTATGTGCAGGCGGTCAGTTTCGAAACCGACGAGCCCGTGCGCGAAGAGAAGCCACCAAAGAAGGAAAAGCCGGAAAAGGAACCCAAGCCGGTGGATCCGCCCCGCGTCAAGTAAAGTTTTTAGGGCATGACGGCGCCGGGGCTGCCCGATAGATACGATGTATCCCGGGGCGGTCCCGCATGACGCCCCCGGCGCGAATTCACTACGAAAGCCGACGGCTATTTAGCAGGAGATATACATATGAAGGCAAAGCTCTTTGATCGGATACTCTTGGCGCTGCTTCTGATTGTAACGCTCGTTCTTTCGCTGCTGCTGATTGCGCTTGCCGCCCGCGTTATACCGGCGGCCAATATCAAGGCGTTTGTGGACGTGCTGTATTGGGGCACCGACAACGCCATTATCCTCGCCTGCTCGGGCCTGGTGCTCCTTGTGATCACCGTACGGCTGATGTTTGCGGGGAACGGCAAAAAGAAAGAGGCGCAGCCCACCTCCACTTTGGTGCAGGCGACCGAGCTTGGCGCAACGTTCATCACGCTAACGGCAATCGACAGCATGGTGCAAAAGCACTGCCGCGCAAATAACCGCATCCGCAACGTGGTAAGCTCCGTGCGCGCGGTGCGCGAAGGCGGCGTCACGTTAAGCGTTCGCCTCGCCCTCATGCCGGATACGGATATTCCCGCGCTTTCCGTCGAGCTTCAAAAGACGCTCAAGGAATACGTGGAAAAGAATTCCGGCATCAACGTGCGCGAAATCGGAATACTGGTTGAGGATACCTCCAGCAATCCCAAGAGCCGCGTGGAATAGCGCGGAACGAGGTAAAAGCCAATGCCCGGATGGAAAGAGAGACTGCTTGTGTTTTATACCGAGCATAAATGGACGATATGGCTCGTTGCGATGGGCCTTTTGATCGGCATACTGATGCTTACCATCAACTTCTGGCGGACGCTGCTGTTGATCATCGTGGTGGGCGTATGCTTTGTGGTAGGGAGCCTGATGGACAAAGGCGGATGGGAAATGGTCAAAACCTTTCTGGATCGCATTTTGCCCAGGAGATAAAGAGCGGACCGGGGAGGATTAACGCCTGCGTATGAGCAGAAAGATCGCGCGAGAAGTCGCAATGAAGCTGATGTTTGCCCGAATGCTTGGCGGGGAGAACGACTACCGTTGCATATTGGAGCAGACCGGGATAGAGGACGAGCCCCCGCAGGAGGATATCGAATTCGCGGACAGCCTTGTTGCCGGCATAGAGGCGAGTACGGAAGAAATCGATACGCTCATCGGCAGCAACGCCATAGGCTGGACGGTGGGCCGCATGCCCAAGGTGGACCTGTGCATCCTGCGCATCGCGCTCTATGAAATGCTGCACAGGCAGGATATCCCGCACAGCGTCTCCATCAACGAGGCCGTGGAGCTTGCCAAGCGCTTCGCCGGGGACAAATCCCCCGCCTACATCAACGGAATCCTGGGGACGCTATCGAAGCAACTCGAGCACGTGTAAAGAGAGGTACGGGTGAACCGCGAAGAAGCGCTGTATCTGGGAATAGATACGAGCTGTTATACCACCTCCGTCGCCTGCGTAGGGCATTCGGGCATCGTCTTTTCGGAAAGGACGATGCTTCGTGTTCATTTGGGGGAAGCGGGGCTCCGGCAGTCCGAAGGCGTGTTCCAGCATATCGGAAACCTGGAGCGTATGCTGCCCGAGGCGCTTTTGCGTATCGATACCGGCAGGATAGCCGCCGTTGCGGTGTCCGCCGCTCCAAGGGATTTGGAAGGCAGCTACATGCCGGTGTTCGCGGTGGGCAGAAGCGCGGCCGCATCCGTCGCCGCAGCCCTGCATGCGCCGCTTTATAAAAGCTCCCATCAGGCGGGGCATATCCGCGCGGCGCTCTATGGAAACGAATCGCTGTTAAAAAAGGACTTTCTGTCCCTTCATATTTCCGGCGGAACGACGGAGCTTGTTCTCATCCAAATGGACGGCGGGCGCATCGGGGAATTGAAGCTGATGGGCGGTACGAGCGATTTGCACGCAGGGCAGTTTGTGGACCGGGTCGGCGTGAATATGGGGCTGCCTTTTCCCGCGGGAATGGAGCTTGAGCGTCTCGCCAGGCAATATTCCGGCACGGATACCGTCTTGCTTCCTTCGTCGGTCAAAGGGCTTTCCTGCTCGTTTTCAGGCGTGGAAACCAGGGCGCGGCGGCTGCTTGCAAAAGGCGCGGAAAAAGAAGCGGTGGCGTTCGCGGTATACGATTGCCTTTCCCGCACGGTAGCGAAGCTGCTGCTCCTGGCTTATGAGAAAACAAAAATACCGGACGTCCTGCTGTGCGGCGGCGTGGCGGGCAGCGCGTTATTGCGGGAGCTTTTAAAAGAACGCCTGAAAAAATCGGCGTTGGCGTTATATTTCGGCCAACCGGCGCTTTCCGGCGACAACGCCGTGGGCGTGGCGCTGCTTGCAAAAGATATCGATGCAAGGAACGACTCTTGACGAAAAAGAGGGAACTGATATATGGCAAAAGCAAGACTGATCGACGGGAAAGCGGTCGCCGCGGCGGCGCGGAAGGCGCTTTTAGGGCGTATAGAGCGTTTGAAACAGGCGGGCGTCACCCCCGGCCTGTGCGTGATATTGGTGGGCAACGATCCTGCCTCGGAAAGTTATGTGGCCAGCAAGGAACGCATGGCGGCCTCTTTGGGCATGCACGGCGCCGTCATCCGCCTGCCCGAAGAAACCACGCAGGAAGAACTGCTGGAGCGCATCGGGGCGCTCAACGCGGACGCGCTGATACACGGCATACTCGTCCAGCTTCCGCTGCCCGGGCAGATCGACCCTTCCGCCGTGGCTTCCGCCATATCGCCCGAAAAGGACGTTGACGGGCTTCACCCCGTCAACGCGGGAAGGCTTTTACAAAGGGAGCCCTGCATGGTGCCCTGTACGCCCAACGGCGTGATCGACCTCATCAAAAGCACGGGCACGGAAATAAAGGGCAGGCACGCCGTGGTAGTCGGCCGGAGCGATATCGTGGGCAAGCCCGCGGCCATACTGCTGATGCACCACGACGCGACCGTGACCGTATGCCATTCCCGCACGAAGGACCTGGCCGATTTTACCCGGCAGGCGGATATCCTGGTGTGCGCCATAGGCAGGCCGGGTTTGATCACGGGCGATATGATAAAGCCGGGCGCGGTGGTGATTGACGTAGGCACCAGCCGCGTAAATGGCAAGCTGTGCGGGGATGTGGCGTTTGACGGGGCGGCGGAGGTCGCGGGGTACCTTACCCCCGTGCCCGGCGGCGTCGGCCCCATGACGATCGCCATGCTGATGCGCAATACCGTGGAGGCGGCCGAACGGCTGGCTGGTCTATAAATGCAGCAGCGGATATTGACGGTCACGCAGCTCAACGAATACGTCGGCAATCTTTTGAATGGCGACCCCATCCTGCGCGCACTTCGGGTGCAGGGGGAGCTTTCCGGCTTCAAGCGCCACAGCTCGGGCCACATGTATTTTCAACTAAAGGATGAAAACGCGGTGCTGCGCTGCGTTATGTTCCGTTCCGCTGCCCAGACGGTACGTTTCCAGCCGCAGGACGGTATGAAGGTCGTCGTGGATGGCTATGCTTCGCTGTATACAAAGGACGGCCAGTTCCAGCTTTACGCGCAGGCCATGCAGAAGGACGGGGAAGGGGAGCTTTATCAGCGCTTTTTGCTGCTGAAAACCAAGTTGGAGGCCATGGGGTATTTCGACCCCGCGCGAAAGCGCCCTATACCGTTCCTGCCCCGGAAAGTGGGCGTCGTTACCTCGGGCACCGGGGCGGCGCTGCAGGACATTCTGCAGATCATACGCCGCAGGTTCCCCAATATGGAAGTCGTTATTTGCCCCGTGCTGGTGCAGGGGGCGGGGGCCGCGGCGGATATCGCGAAAGGCATCCGCGCCCTGAACGATTATGGCGGCGTCAGCGTGCTGATCGTGGGCCGCGGCGGCGGCAGCATGGAGGACCTCTGGGCGTTCAACGAGCCGGAAGCGGTCAAGGCGGTGTTTGAAAGCCGTATCCCGGTCATCTCCGCCGTGGGCCATGAAACGGATATCACGCTCTCCGATTTTACGGCGGATCTTCGGGCGCCGACTCCTTCGGCGGCGGCGGAGCTTGCCGTTCCCGCCTACGACGCGCTTTTGCAGCGGGTGGACGAGCTGGCCTCTGAACGCCTGCTTCGGGCGCTAGAGCGCAGCCTTATGGTCAGGCGGGAGCGTGTAACGCTCCTGTTGCGCGCGCGCGGGTTTTCCGCCGCGGCGCACCGCGCCGCTCTGGAAAGAAAACGCCTGGAGCATTTTGTGAAGAAACTGGAGGACAGCGGGAGAAGCGCCCTCCTACGCCGCCGTACGGGCGCGGAGGACCTGCTGCACCGCTTAAACGCCCTATCCCCTGGCGCGGTATTGGACCGCGGCTACGCCATCGTGACGGACGGGGAAGGGCGCATATTGCACAATACGTCCGCTATGGACGTCGGCATGCCGGTGGTGCTGCATATGAACGACGGCGCGGCTGCGGCGCGCGTCGAACGCGTTACCGCGGCAAATCCGCCGCAAAAAGGAGAACAGCATGAGCAAAGAAATCATACCCCAGGACGCGCCGTTTGAGGCGCTGATGGAGGAACTCGAGTCGATCGTGCAGAAGCTTGAGGGCGGCAACAGCCCGCTCGAGGAGATGGTCGCTTTATATGAGCGCGGCGCGGCGCTGGGCAAGCGCTGCATGGAGCTTCTGGATTCCTATGAGGGGCGGCTGACCACCATAAACCGCCCGGAGGATCAGGAATGAACTTTTTAGAACAGCAGAAGCGGTACGCCGCCCTTGTGGACGAGGCGCTCTCAACATACCTCCCGGCCGCGGAGGATATCCCGAAGCAGCTTATAAAAAGCATGTCCTACAGCGTGTTCGCGGGTGGGAAACGCCTGCGCCCCGCCATGACATTGGCCGTATGCGAAATGCTCAATGGTTCCGCGGAGGACGCCATGCCCTTTGCGTGCGCGCTCGAAATGATCCACACGTATTCTCTGATACACGACGATCTTCCCGCCATGGACAACGACGATTACCGCCGCGGCAAACCGACAAACCACAAGGTGTTCGGCGAAGGGCAGGCGGTGCTTGCCGGGGACGCGCTGTTATCGTATGCGTTTGAGATCATGCTAAAAGAAATCGTGAAGCGCCCGGAGCTTAAGTTTGCCCTTGCGGCGCAAGCGGTAGCAAGGGGCGCGGGCATTACCGGCATGGTGGCGGGGCAGTCTTTGGACCTTCAGAACGAAGGCGGCGGCAGGATGGATGAGGATACGCTTCTAAGCATACACAGGGGCAAGACCTCCGCCATGCTGCTTGCGGCCGTGGAAGCGGGGGCGCATTGCGCGGGCGCGGGGGAAGAGACGCTTGCGCATTTAAGAGAGTTCGGCGCGCACTATGGGCTGCTGTTCCAGATCACGGACGATATCCTGGATATCACGGGCGACGAAGGCAGCATGGGAAAGACATTGGGCAAAGACGAAAAAGCAGGGAAGCTGACGTTCCCTGCCGTGTACGGGCTTGACGGCGCTATCATGAAAGCGGAAGAAGCGGCGGCGGCGGCCCATGCGGCATTGCGTACGCTGGGCGGGCGGGCCTGGTATTTGAGCGGTCTTATTTCCTATACGCTTACGCGCAGATCCTAGTCAGACGGAACTCTCCATGCGCACCCTGTCCGCGATCATGGCGATGAATTCGGCGTTTGTGGGCTTGCCCTTGAGATCGTCTATGGTATAGCCGAAGTATTGGTTCAATATCTGCGCGTTGCCTCTAGACCAGGCGATCTCTATCGCGTTGCGTATCGCACGCTCCACCAGCGGGGGGCGTGTATTATATTGCCTGGAGATATACGGGTAGATGTCCTTTGTTACCGCGACGGAGGATGGGTCCTTCGCTTCCACGGAGTATTGTATGGCGCTTCTCAAGTAGTGGTAGCCCCGCAAGTGCGCGGGTATGCCTACGGCCCGTATCTGCCGGGTGATCTGCGCGTTTAATTCGTCGTTGACGCGCTTTGCGGGAAGGACGGGGGGGAGCTGCTCCGGGTTCCCGTCCGCGGCGCGCATCAGCTGCAATATGCGCGGCACGATATGCTCCGGCCCCATGGGCTTGATAAAACAGTACAATACATGAAGCTTCTGCAATTCCTGCAAAAGGCGGTTGTCCAAAAAAGCGGTATGTATGAACACGGCGGGACGGTCCCCGTCCTCCATAAGCTCGATATTGTTCAAAACGCTCAGGCCGTCCAGAACGGGCATTACGATATCCATCAGAAGCACGTCCACCCGCTCTGATGAAAGCGTCGTTAATACATCCTTGCCGTTATGTACATAAGGAAGCACATGTATGGTTTCATAATTACGGCAAAATTGCGCGATGTCTTCACAGGCGGTTGTGCTTCCATCTGCTATCAGTAGATTGAACAAGTGCGTATCACCTCACCTACTTTATGATAACAGATAGTTCACAATTATGCTATCTGCTGTTGCATCCATTGCGTATACATGCAGTACCCTTTTGTCGGGTCGTTGATAAAAACGTGCGTCACAACGCCGATCAGCTTGCCGTTCTGTATGAGCGGGCTGCCGCTCATTCCCTGGACAATGCCGCCGGTCGCCTGCAGCAGCTCCGGGTCCGTGATTTCAACCACCAGGCCCTTTGGCGCGGGGCTTTCCTGGGGATTGATCTTGATCACCTTGCAGGCATACGCCCTGATGCCTTCATTGCTCAATGTGGTCAAAAGATGGGCGGGCCCCAACTGGACTTCCTCGGGGTACGCCATGGGCAGCCCGTCCGGGAAAAGCGGGTTCAGGTAATCCTTGTACATGCGCCCGTATATGCCGTACTGGCTGTTGGTTTCGATCGTGCCGAGCCGCAGGCTGGTATCTCCAAAATCTCCGCGGAGTTCGCCCGGTTCCCCCTGCGCGCCCTGCACGATATCCACGATTTTGGACTGCACGATTTCACCGTCGCGTACCGTCAGGCTCTGCCTTGTGTCCACATCGGTAATGGCATGCCCGAGCGCCGCGTACCGTTTGGAGGCGGGATCGTAAAAGGAAAGCGTGCCGACGCCCGCCGTGCTGGTCCGCACCCACATGCCCATGCGGTACTTGCCTTCCGCCGGGTCAAGCACGGGCCGCAGCTCCACATCCATTTTCTGCCCGCCGCGCACGATGGAAAGGGTGACTTTATCCCGGCTGTCGTTGCAGATCTGCTTCAGATGATCCGCATTTTTGATCTCGATGCCATTCGCTTTCTCGATCAGGTCCCCGGCCTGTATGCCCGCGGCGGCGGCGGGGCTTAATTCCTGCCCGTCCGAGAGCGTGATGGATACGATGCCTACCACCAAAGCGCCGCGCGTATGCAGCGTGACCCCTATCGATGTGCCGCCGGGCACGAGCGTGATCTCATCGCGCACATGGATATTGACCTGCTTTACGGGAATGACGCCAAAGAGGCGGATGCTTAAGTGCGCGGTCCGCCCGCCGGAGCCTATGGCCTCGGCAAGCGTTTGGTCCTTGTAGCTGGATACGCCGACGGACTCGTCGTCGGAGGACGCGGTAAGGAGATCGGTTGCGCCGAACGGCAGGGAATGGGTCTCGCCCGCCTGTACGTAAATATCCTCCGACAGCTTGCGCAGGGAGGATAGGGGTTCCATATAATTGAATGTTAAGATAGCTAAACAAAGTAATATGCCGAACGCCTTACCGATGAACGGCGCAAAGCCTTTTTTCAAATCAAACACCTCATATATTCATCAATCGCTCAACAGAGCATCAATTTTATGATGAACATCGGACCGTGTGTCTATGCCCGGCCAAAGGGTATTTGATTTGTTTATTTCAGGCATCTATGCCAGAAAGGGCTATGCGCGCGCTTGCTCCAGGAGTTCTTTTGCGTGTTCCATCGCGCGGACGTCGGTCTGTTTTGCGCCCATAATGCGGGCAATTTCCAGAATGCGCTCCTCGTGGGACAATTCGCGCACCAAAGAGGTCGTCTTTCCGCTTTCTTCCAGCTTTTCTACCAAAAAATGAATGTCCGCCATGCAGGCGATCTGCGGCAGGTGCGTAATGCACAGCACCTGGCGCTCATGAGAGATCTGGCGCATTTTCCGGCCCACCGCGGTGGCGATATGTCCGCTGATGCCGGTATCGATTTCATCAAAAATCACAGTGGGTATGCTGCCCATGTGTATGGTTTTGAATGCGAGCATGATGCGCGAAAGCTCGCCGCCGGAGGCCACGCGCTGCAGGGGCTTTACCGGTTCGCCCGCGTTGGTGGAAAGCAGAAATTCGGCGCGCGCGAGGCCGTCTGCGGAAAGCGTCCCGTCCGAAAGGGGCTCCAGCGCCACTTCAAACTGTGTTTTTTCCATGCCCAGCGCCTTTAACTCCGCAACAAGGCGTTCCGCAAAACGGGAAGCCGCCGCTTTCCTCGCTTCCATCAAAAGCGCCGCCGCTTTTTGATACTGCGCCTTAACGGCGGACAAGGACTGCTCCAGCTTTTCCCTTCGCGCATCGCTCTGCACAAGGGAATCGTATTCCTCCTGCGCCTTGGATAAAAACGCGAGCACCTCTTCCACGCTGCCGCCGTACTTCCGCTTGAGCAGGTGGATGCGTGCAAGCCTTGCTTCCACTTCGGTTAAAAGCTCGGGCTGGAACTCAAAATTGGCCTTTAAATCGCGCAGGGAGTAGGCGATGTCCTCCATGGCATAATAGGCGTCCTGCAGGCGGTTACAGGCGTCCCGGTACTCCGCGTGGTAATCGGCGATCAAGGATAGCTCACGGATCGCGGCGGCCGCGCCATTGAGCGCGCCGCCTTCCTCGCCGGACAGCATGCTATAGCCGTTTT
Organism: Feifaniaceae bacterium; assembly: GCA_035561315.1. Classification (GTDB taxonomy): domain Bacteria; phylum Bacillota; class Clostridia; order Christensenellales; family CAG-138; genus JAEYLA01. The sequence goes on along the minus strand of DATMXR010000154.1, from coordinate 2,108 downwards.
CGAGCGCGGAAATAATGGCCTGGGCGTTGCTCAGGCGCTTTAGCTGGGCGTCAAGCTCCGCTTCCTCGCCCGGCTGGAGCTTTGCGTCGGAGATTTCCCGTATCTGATAGCGCAGCAGGTCCATGCGCCTGAGCCGTTCCTGTTCGGAAGGGAAGCCCGCATGCAATTCTTTTAAAATGCTCTGGTGCTGCTCATAAAGGGAGGCGACCTTTTGGGAGAGGGGAGATATGGCGTTCTTGTCGAACGCGTCCAAATACTTCAGATGGGAGGAAACGTCGAGCAGCGACTGATGCTCGTGCTGCCCGTGGATATCCACCATCAGGTCCGTCACGGTCTTGAGTGTGGAAAGGTTCACCAAAGCGCCGTTGATGCGGCATACGCTTTTGCCGCTGACGTTCAGCTCGCGGCTGATGATGAGATCGTCCCCGGCCTGATGCCCGATTCCAAGCTCTTCCAGCCGGGCCAGAACGCCGGGCGAACGGCTGACATCAAATGAGGCCTCCACAAACGCCTTTTCCGCGCCGGACTTGATAAGATCCCGGTTTGCCCGTTCGCCCAGCACAAAATTAACGGCGTCTATAATAATGGACTTCCCGGCGCCTGTTTCGCCGGTAAGCACATGAAAGCCCGTTGAAAAGGAAAGCTCCAATCGTTCGATCAGAGCGATGTTTTGGATGTGCAGGGTTTGCAGCATTTGCCCCTCGATTACCCGTCTGAAAGTAGAAGCGTTAAAGCTATTTGAGCATCGTCTGGAACCGCTTGATCATTTCAGGAACCACCTTGCTGTCCTTGATGGCGATGAATATCGTGTTGTCCCCGGCGATGGAACCCGCAATTTCACTCCACTTCATGGAATCCACCGCTTCCGCGGCGGCGCTGGCGCTGCCCGTGATGGTCTTGATCACGATCAGGTTTCCGGCGGACGTGATATTGACTACCGATTGCGAGAAAATGCGGATAAACCGTTCCTGAAGGCCGGTCTCCGCCTTGTCCACCGTCGCGTATTTATAGGTGCCGTTTTCGGAAAGCGCCTTTATCAGCCGTAATTCCTTGATATCGCGGGAAACGGTCGCCTGCGTGACGACATAATTATGCCGCCTTAGGTGTTCGGCAAGCTCGTCCTGCGTTTCAATATCGTATTGCTCGATCAATTCCAGTATCATTGCGTGTCTGGCTGCTTTCATTCTTATACCCCCGCATTAAGCCGCACCGAAAAAGCCCGTTCGGCATCAGCTTAGTTTTTGTTTGATTAGGCTATATAAATTATGCGCTCCCACACGCAAAAACTTGGCCTGATGATCCGACCCTGTGACAAGGATCTGATCGTCCATGTTCACGTCCATGGTCCTTTGCCCATCCGCATACAGGATTCCGTTGCTCTTCATGCTTAGCTCGATCCGAGCCTGCGGCGACGTGACAATGGGCCTTACCAGCAGGGAATGCGGGCAAACGGGGACAAGAATACACGCGTCTAATCCCGGCGCGATGATCGGACCGCCTACGGATATCGAATATCCGGTGGAACCGGTCGGCGTGCTTACCATCATGCCGTCGCAGAACACGGTCCCCGCATCCTCGCCGTCGACTCGCATACTGATATGCGTTACACCGGAAAACACCGGTTTATAAAGCAGCACGTCGTTGAGGCAATCGCAGACCTTTGTGCCGTTTACGCTGCAGGAGACCATCATGCGGCGTTCGACGGAGAGCGAGCCTTCGCGATAGCGGGAAAGCACCGCGCCGAACTCCTGCGGCTGTATCTCGCTCAAAAAGCCGACACGGCCGAGGTTTACGCCCAAAATGGGCAAATCATGCGCAACCGCAATGGGAACGGCCTTTAATATGGTGCCGTCTCCGCCAAATGCGGCAATGAACAGCGCATTCTCAAATACGGAAGGAGGCTCTATCGCAAAAGGGTCGATCTCTATACAGGAAAAGCCTTGCTCCTGCGCGATGCGCATCGCTTCGTTACGAACCGATATGGCGTTTGCTTTATCGGTATTTGTAACAAATACGATTTTTTGTTCCACAGACGCCTCGCAATTCTTACATAAATCTTTGTTATCCGACATTGGTTCTTTCTGTATTATAGCCGCATAATGCTGTAT
>DATMXR010000153.1:0-8254 GCA_035561315.1 Feifaniaceae bacterium | reverse complement strand
CTTACAGGGCACTAAGCGTGGATGTATGATATCATCGCAGGAGGAATTATTCCGGGTGATGGGCAATACTATCGAGGAATGCAGTCGTACTTTGATCGCAGCGATATTACGGATAAGTGGTTTTACTACACATCTTGGAGTCGCAGCACATTCCAAACACAAATAAATAGCGGCAGACCCGTTATTAGGTTCGGTTACGGTTACCGATCCGGCCCTGGTAAATGATTTCATTGCGGAACTGTCGAGAATAAAGGTGGGCGGTATGGTTATGGGCGGGCCGCCTCCGGGCGGTATCGATACAGTCCTCGCGATACATGGGGATAGGGATGTAACGCTGACTTTGCCGTACCTTAGCATAGATGAAGGTACCGGCAAAAATACGGAATTCTATTTCAGAATAAATGATCCGGGGGCGTCCATGCAGCTTATTGAGGAACATATCTTCAAATAAAGCCACCCGCAAATGTAAGGGAGCGCTGCCGTGCGGCCGCAGAGGGTCCTCATGGCAGCGGGTACGGATTTCAGTTTTAAAACCCTTCGCTTCCCGGCTCAAGTCGAAGGGAGCAGGAGCGGCTGCTGTTTCTCTGCGATCTAATCCGGCGTATCGGCCGGCGCGGGGTCTTCCATAAACTCCGTCATGCAGCGCCAGTAGCGCTTGGGCATGTGCCCCATGCGGCAGCGGGGGTTGCGGCGCCCTTCCACCTCTATGGTATCGCAAAAAAGCCGCCACAGGGCGCGGTATCTGCGCTCCTCCTCGTCCGGCTCGGGCATGGAAAACGCCTCCACATCCGCGATCTCCCATTTGCCATATTGGTGCAGCAGCGCCATGGCGTGCGTTTTATCGTACAGTACGAACCGCTCGTTGGGGTAGCGCGCGCAAAAATGCGGCGCGATGATGGGGAGCACGGCGTTTTTCGGCTCTATGGCGGATACCAGCACGCCGTTCGCTTCGGAAAAGCGGACGAATCCGGTCAGCAGGTGGGCTTCGTTCTCCAGATGCCGCACCGCTTCCGTGAGCGCGTGCACGGTATCGTCGGTGAGCATGCGCATCACGGCGGGGCCTTTTTGGTACCCCAGGCGCAGGAATTGTAACAGAAGCAGTTCCTTTTGCGCATGGCAGGTCAAAAAGGCGCGCCGCACAAAATCCATTGCGTCCGTTCCGATTTTCTGGGGGATGGAACGGCGCACGCGGCGCGCCCGGTCCGGCACGGTGGCGATGGCCTTTACGGGCAGCAGAAAGGGAAGCTCGCCCGTATCCGGCAAGATATCCGAAGGGAGTTCCCGGCTGTTATAGCTTTCAAATACGCAGCACAACAGTCCGTCGAAGCTGCCGTCGTAACAGTATATCAAGGGCTGTTTGGGCGGGTGCTCGTCTCTCACCGCCTTTTTATCCCCTGCCGTGTGAATAGTCCCTAAAGTTGGCCGCTCAGGCATTTGTGCAACTCCTCCCGCGCAAAGGCAGGCTGTTCGAACAGCGAGGCCTGCTTGGGCATGAACAGCGCGTCCTGCTCTTTTTTGCCCTTTGCCTGCTCGTTTAAAAGCGCGCACAGCAGCAGGTCCTCTGTAATATCCAAGCCGTTGCTCCGCTGCCCTCTGCAGGTGATAAAATACTGCGCCCTTTTTAAGACCACGCCCAGTTTTTTTAGATTCGCAAAATCCAGGCTGCCGGTCCTCCGCGCAATCACGATGCGCTGCGCGCTTTTTACCCCAATTCCCGGCACGCGCAGCAGCGTTTCATACGGCGCGCGGTTGACCTCCACGGGGAAAAGGGCGGGGTGGTTGACGGCCCAGTTGCATTTGGGGTCGAGGTAGGGGTTAAATGTGGGGTGCGCCGTATCCAGCAGTTCGGAGGCCTCGAAGCCGTAAAAACGCAGCAGCCAGTCCGCCTGGTAGAGCCTGTGCTCCCGAAGCAGCGGGGGCTTTACGTCCCGCGCGGGCAGGAGCGCGTGCTCCGTTACCGGCATATAGGCGCTGAAAAACACGCGCTTTAGACGGTACCCCTTATACAGCTTTTCCGTCAGGTTCAGGATATGCAGATCGCTTTCCCCGGAAGCGCCCACGATCATCTGCGTGCTCTGCCCCGCGGGCACGAACTTCGGCGCGCTTTTGTAGCGTACAAGTTCCTTGGAGCTTTGTTCGATCCGTCCGCGGATAAAGCCCATGGGGGCCAGTATGGAATGCTTCGATTTGTCCGGCGCAAGCCGCGTTAAGCTTTCCTGGGAGGGAAGCTCGATGTTTACGCTCATGCGGTCGCACAGCATCCCGAGCCGTTCCACCAGCGCGTCGCTGGCGCCGGGTATGGCTTTGGCGTGGATATAGCCGTAGAATTTATAATCTTCGCGCAGCAGGCGCAATACCTCGATCATGCGTTCCGTGGTGTAATCCGGGTTTTTCAGCACGCCGGAGCTTAAAAACAGGCCCTCGATGTAGTTGCGGCGGTAGAACGCCATGGTGAGGTCCGCAAGCTCCCGCGGTTCAAACGTGGCGCGTTTTGAATCGTTGGAACGGCGGTTGACGCAATAGGCGCAGTCATAGACGCAGGCGTTGGTCATAAGCACCTTGAGCAGGGAAATGCAGCGCCCGTCTCCCGCGAAGCTGTGGCAGATGCCCGCGGAGACCGCGCTGCCTATCCCGTCCTTGCCCGCGGTACGGTCTGCGCCGCTCGACGTGCAGGCGACGTCGTATTTCGCGGCGTCGGTTAAGATCTCAAGCTTTTCGTATACGTCCATCCGTTCACGCTCCCGTTGATGTCCCCTTTAGTATAATACAGAACATATGTTCCTGTCCAGCGTATTGCGGCATATTCCGCACCGGTTTTGGCGCAGCGATACCGGCGTAAAAACCGTGCGCCTGTTTACGGGAAACGGGGAATGGTATCAATAGTAAAGAAGAAAAGAACGAACCGGGGCATGCGGAATGGATAATTTTACTATGATGCAGTTTTTTGAATGGAATATCGAAAACGACGGCGCGCACTGGGACCGCCTGAAAAACGAGGCGCGCGCCCTAAAGCAAAAGGGCATCTCAGCCGTATGGATCCCGCCCTGCACCAAGGCCGCGGGGCAGTACAGCGTGGGCTACGACGTCTACGATCTATATGACCTGGGTGAGTTCGACCAAAAGGGTACCGTCAGGACAAAATACGGCACAAAGCAGCAGCTGCTCGCGGCGATCGGGGAGGTCCACAAACAGGGGATCAAAGTCTACGCGGACGTGGTGCTCAACCACAAGGCGGGCGCGGACGAAAAGGAAACATTCCCCGCCATAGAGGTGGACGCGAACGACCGAAACCATGAGCTTTCCGGCCCGCACGACATCGAGGGCTGGACGAAGTTCACATTCCCCGGCCGCGGGGACAAATACTCCGCGTTCCAATGGAACTATACCCACTTTACCGCCACCGACCGGGACGACCGGGCCAATAAAAACGCCATATTCAAAATCTATGGCTACGGCAAGGTATGGGCGGAGCATGTGGACGACGAAAAAAGCAATTACGACTACCTGATGTCCGCGGATATCGATTATCACAACGAATACGCGGCGGAGGAGGTCAAGCGCTGGGCCGTATGGGTGATCGAAGAGCTTCATTTGGACGGCTTCCGGCTGGACGCGCTCAAACATATCGATCAGGCGTTTATAAAGGCGCTCATCGACCATGTGCAGCAGCGTTTCGGAAAGGAGTTTTTTGTGGTGGGGGAGTACTGGCACCACGACCAGGGCAAGCTCAGCCATTTTATAGACGTATCCGATCAGGCGCTGCATCTGTTTGACGTCGCGCTGCATTTCCATTTTCACGAGGCGTCCCATAGGGGGCGGGATTATGATCTCAGGCATATGTTTGACGGCACGCTCGTTTCCGCCAACCGGTTCCGCACCGTCACGTTTGTGGACAATCACGATTCCCAGCCCGGCCAGGCGCTCGGGTCCTGGGTGGAGGATTGGTTCAAGCCCATCGCCTACGCGCTGATACTCCTGCGCGTGGACGGCCTTCCCTGCGTGTTTTACGGGGATTATTACGGCATCGTGGGCCAGGTGCCGCAGAAAAGAGACAAGCTCGACCCCCTGCTGTACGCAAGAAAGCACCTGGCTTACGGGGAACAGACGGATTATTTTGACCACCCGAACGTCATCGGTTTTGTCAGAAAAGGGGATTTGGAACATAAAAATTCCGGCGTCGCGGTGGTGATAAGCAACGGGGAGGACGGCACGAAGCATATGTCCTTTGGGCCGGAGCGCGCGGGGGAAACGCTTTTTGACATCACCGGCAACCGGAAGGAGCGTATTGCGCTTGATCAGGACGGCGCCGCAACATTCACGGCAAACGGCGGTTCCGTGTCCGTATGGGCAAACGTCGCGCATGCAAGGCCGCAGGGAAGCGGCTTATTTGAATAACCGCCGTGTAAATGGTTATGTTAGGAGTAACAGGGGATTATAATTTTTGAAAAGGGGTGCTGCTATGGGTATACTCGCATGGATCATCGTGGGCGCGCTTTCGGGCTGGATCGCAAGCAAAATCACCGGCAATGACGCCGAAATGGGCGCCGTCAAGAATATTGCGGTGGGTATCGTGGGCGCGTTTATCGGCGGGCTCGTCATGAACATGGTCGGCGGCCAGGGCGTCACGGGCTTTACGCTTTGGAGCGTCATCGTTTCCGTGATCGGCTCGGTGATACTGCTGAGCATCGTCAACCTGCTGCGCAGGAAATAGCGTCGGCTGAACGCTGTGGCCCGCTGTCGCGGGCCTTTTTTGTTGCGGCCGATCCCGGCCCATAAGGAGTGAAAGGTATAATATCAGCCGATTTTCATATACTGTACAAATTTTGAATACGAAAGGGCTGTGCCGCTGTGGAATATGATACGCAATCCCAGGTCGCCTCCATACAGGGTGAGATCGGATATATTATGGAACTGCTGCGCACCACGTATAACGAACCGGCCAGGAACGCGCTGATGGAACGGCTCAGGGGCCTGATGCGCGCAATGGCCGAGCTGACCGGGCAGTCCATGCCTCAGCAGGAGGCGGAGACGCAGCCGGAGGAAGAAGCCGGGCCGCTTTTGGAGGCCCCGGAAGGACCGCCGCTTGTCAGCGGGCAGGAGTCCATGCGCCCGGCGCAGGGGACGCGGCGCGTGTTCACCCCCGAAGAGCTTGCGCTTTACAACGGAACCAACGGCTTCCCGTCCTATGTCGCCGTAAACGGCATCGTATATGACGTCAGCAACGCGCCCATCTGGCAAACGGGGACGCATTTTGGCCTGCGCGCCGGGCAGGACCTCTCCCTGGAATTCAATACCTGCCATTCCAACAGGCCGTTTGTGCTGGACGCTATGATACCGGTGGGGAGGCTGGAAAGTGGAGAAGAAACGCTCATCTGAGTGCGCCGCCAGGCTGGCGCTGGATCTGTTCGGCAGGGTGCGGGACGGCCTCCAAAATGGGACAATCATCCGCCCGAAGGTCGTCTGGCTGGAACTTTCCGGCTGCTCGGGCAACATCATTTCCCTAATGAATGCGGACCGGCCGGATATCGGCTATTTTCTTACCCAAATGGTGGAGCTTGTATTTGAGAACAGCCTGAGCGCCCCGGAAGGGGGGCGGGCGATGGACGCCCTGTTCGGCGCGCTCAATGAAGAATTCATATTGGTGGTCGAGGGCGCGGTCGCCACGCGGGACGAGGGGATTTATACCGTAATCGGCAGTTATCAGGGGCGGCATATTACGGCGCTTGAGGCGTGCCGCACATTCGGGGAGCGCGCGTCCCATGTGGTGGCAATGGGCACCTGCGCTTCGGACGGCGGCATTTCCGCCGCGGCGCCCAACCCCACCTCCTGCACGGGCATACAGGACGTGCTCCAAAGGCCTGTGATACGCCTGCCCGGCTGCCCCTGCAACCCGGCCTGGCTTATCACCACCATCGCGCATGTCCTGCTCTTCGGCCCGCCGGAGCTTGACGCGTTCGGCCGGCCTACCATGATATACGGAACCACCATACACGACCGCTGCCCGCGCCGCTCTTATTTTGACGCCGGTACGTTCGCCACGCGGCTGGGGGAGGAAACCTGCTTGTTCCTGGTCGGCTGCCGCGGGCCGGTTACGCTGGCGGATTGTCCCATCCGCAGGTGGAACGAACGGGTGAACTGGCCGGTGCAGGACGATTCCCCCTGCATCGGCTGCGCGCAGTTCGGTTTTCCGGATGCGATGGAGCCTTTCATCCTGTATCCGAGCGATTCGGAGATCAGCATGGGTCAGGAGGGGATACTCACCACTTTTGTGACGGAGGAGAAAATGGGATGACACAAATCGTCGTCAACCCGATCACCCGCATCAGCGGGTTTCTGGAGATATCCGCCGACGTGCAGGAAAACTATGTGGCGGACGCGAAGGTGGAGGGCAATCTGTTCCGCGGATTTGAGCTGATGCTCAATGGCAGGCCGCCGCTCGACGCGGTGTATTTTACGCAACGCATCTGCGGCATCTGTTCGGCGGCGCACGCTACGGCCTCCAGCATGGCGCTCGAGGCTGCGCTCGGCGTCATTCCCTCCGAGCAGGGGCGGTACCTCCGGGATTTTACGCATGCCTGCGATTTTATCCAGAACCATATCCGTCACTTTTACCAGTTCGCGCTGCCGGATTTTGTCCGCCTGCCGGATTACGGGCCTGTGTTCGAGGCGACGGGCACCGATTTCAGATTTCCTCCGAATATTACAGACGAGCTTTCGGCGCATTACTTTGCGTCGCTGAATGTCAGCAGGACCGCGCATACCATGCTGGCCATACTGGGCGGAAAAGCGCCGCACTCGCACGGCATATTCGTGGGCGGCATTACAAAACCCGCCACGGTGGAGGACATCATAGCATTAAAGTCCATGCTGGAGGAACTGAAAACATTTGTCAACAACGTTATGGTTCCAGACGCGCTGCTCCTCGCCGAGTATTACGGGGACTATTTTCAGATCGGCGGCGGTTACGGCAATTTCCTCAGCTACGGCTGTTTCAACGGCTACCGCGACATTGGCACGCTCTATGTGGATCCGTCCACTTATTATAACGGCGCAATCGCCCCCTTGGACCCGGACGGGATCACGGAATCGGTCGAGTTTGCCTATTACTCCCCGCCGGAGCAGTATACGCCGTTTGAGACGCTTGTGCAGCCGAACGCAAGTAAGACGGACGCGAACTCCTGGATCAAGGCGCCCCGCTATTTCGGTGTTCCCTTTGAAGTGGGCCCGCTGGCCCGGCAGTGGCTCTGCGGCGAATACCGCAACGGCGTCTCGGTGATGGACCGGACGCTGGCCCGCGTATACGAGACGAGGAAGCTGCTCGGCGTCATGCAGACGCTTCTTGACAATGTCATACCGGAAACGCAGCTGCAGACAAAGTACACCGTACCGGAGCAGGCGCGGGGCATGGGGCTTGTGGACACCTCGCGCGGCGCGCTGGGGCATTGGGTGGAAGTTTCAGACAGGAAACTATCGCTCTATCAAATCATCACGCCCTCCGCGTGGAACCTTTCCTCCTATGCGCAGGGGACCCGGGGGGCGGGGGAGCAGGCGCTCATCGGCGCCCATATTGCGGATGTCGACAACCCGGTTGAGATCGGCCGCATCATCCGCTCGTTTGACCCCTGCGTATCCTGCGGCACGCATGTGTTCACGCCCGAAGGGCTGCGCGGCACATGGATCGTCGTCCCTTGAGCGGGGCCGCGCGCGCAGAAAGGCTCCTGGTCCTCGGCATGGGCTCGCGCCTGATGCGGGACGACGGCATAGGTCCCGCGCTCATAGACGCCCTGCAGAGGGAGCCGTGCCCCGGCCGCTGGGCGCTGTGCGCGGCGGAAACGGATATCGCCTGCGCCGCCGACCTCAGGATGCCGGGGGACTGCATCGTGCTTGTAGATGCGGTCAAAACCGGCAACGTGCCGGGAACGGTGCATGTGGCGGCGTTGCGGCCGGAGGGGCGGGGCAAAAGGCCGGTCTCCCCGCACGATCCCGGCGCATGGCGCATGGTGTTTGAGGAGCCGCACGCGGGCGGGTGGCTCGTTGGCGTGGAGGCATATGACATCAGCCCCGGCATAGGCCTGAGCGATACGCTCTGCGGGGCGTTTCCGGAAATTTATGCGCGCGTGAGAGCGCAGATAGAGGAAATCGCACGGGCCAGTTTGCAGAAATAACATGCTCAATATTGAATAGGATACCCGCAGGGGCCGATGCCCGCATCGGCCCGCCTGTTTGCGTCAGAAAAACGGGGCGATGCAGGCAT
>DATMXR010000152.1:0-21935 GCA_035561315.1 Feifaniaceae bacterium | reverse complement strand
GTCCGCAGGACTGATGGCAGGGCCGGAAATTTCCGGCCCTCTTCTGAATTATAGTCATTGAGTGACTATAATAAGGTAATCATCCGCTCCACCATGTCGGCGGTCCTTTCGAGATCCGCGACCGCGATGTGCTCGGAGAGCGAATGCGCGTCGCACATGCCGGTGCCGACGTTAAGCGCTTCTATCCCGTGGTAAGAAAGCCATGTGGCGTCCGATCCGCCGTACGTCCGGTCGATCTTCACGGGCGCGCCCAGTTCCCCGTAAACCCGGACGATGGCCTTTAAAAGCGGGCTCGTTTCGGGCACGTACAGCACGTCCGAATGCCGCTCCTGCGTGATATCATATTCCGCTCCGAAAGCCGCGCAGGCGTCTTTGACCGCGCGCTCGGCGTTTTCCCTATGGATTGCAAGCAGGTCCTCGCGGAAGGAGCGGATCTCCATATCGAAGGAAGCATGCTCCGGCACCACGTTGGTCTTGCCGGGGGAGAGGAAATTGGCAACGTTCATCACGCTGTTTTCATCCACAAACCCGCAGGGGATATGGCTTACCGCGAGCGCCGCGGCTTTCAACGCATGGACTCCCCGGTCCGGCGCGATGCCCGCGTGCGCGGCCTTGCCCCTGATTTCCACATGCAGATGGACGTTCGCGGGCGCACGGTTGATGATGCAGCCGTTCCTGCTGCTGTCGAGCACGATGGCCTGCCTGCTTTTGATCAGGGAATAGTCCGCATGCTTCGAGCCCAATAGGCCCGCCTCCTCGCAGACGGACAGCAATACCTCCACCGGGCGGCGGGGGGTACCCTGCTCCATCACGCTTTCGAGCGCCTCCAGTATCGCGGCTACGCCGGATTTATCGTCCGCGCCCAATATGGTGTCGCCTTTGGCGCGTATGACGCCGTTTTCTATGACCGGCTCGATGTTGCGCCCGGGGGACACGGTATCCATGTGCGCGCTTAATAGAAGCGGTTCGCCGGCGCCGGGGAGATTTGCGTAAATATTATACCCGTTGGAGCCGCATTTTTCAGATACGTCGTCCCGTACGACAGACAGCCCCAAGTGAAGAAGCTCCCGCTCCATCATGCCGCAGAAAGCGCTTTCGTTGCCCGTCTCGCTTTCGCAGGCGATATAGCGCAGGAACCTGTTTAAAAGCCGCGTTTTATTCATACTTCACCGCCGTTTGTGCTTAATCATCCCATACCTTAGCACATATATAGGGGCATGTCCATTCCTTTTCGCCTGCGTTTGAAGGCAAAACCGGGCAAAATCCATACGTATCACAGAGGCGCTCTATATGCGCCCGGCATATTTTTATCAGCGCCCTGCCTGTTTGTGTATGAAACGGCATGCTTCCTGGCAATACTTCCACATATACCATCCGCCATAAAATTTTGGAATATCCGGCGGAAAGGGCTGCCAGAAAGCGAGGAAAAGGTATGGGTTTTGCGGGGCTGTTCAGCCGCGATGTCGGCATCGATTTGGGGACGGTCAACACACTGATCGCGCGCAGGGACTACGGCGTTGTGCTTCGGGAGCCGAGCGCGGTCGCACTGGATAAAGAGAGACGCATCATCGCCGTGGGCAACGACGCCATCGGCATGCTTGGCAGGACGCCCGGGACGGTGCAGATCGTGCACCCGCTCCAGGACGGCGTGGTGGCGGACTTCCGGCTGTGCGAAGCCATGCTCCGGCATTTTCTGGAGAAATCCATGGGCGGCTTCGCGCGGCGCGCGGGCGTGCGCGCGGTGCTCTGCGTGCCCGGCTGCGTCACGGAGGTGGAAAAGCGCGCGCTGGAGGACGCGGCCCGCAGCGCGGGCGCGCGCGCCGCGTTCCTGCTGGACGAGCCGGTGGCCGCCGCGATCGGCGCGGGGCTGCAGGTGGAGGAAGCGGCGGGGTCCATGGTGGTGGATATCGGCGGCGGCACGACGGACGCCGCGGTGCTGGCTTTGGGCGGCGTGGTCGAAAAGCACTCCGTCCGGGCGGGCGGCACGCACATCAACCAGGGAATCATGGATTATGTGCGGCATACGTACGGCCTGTCCATAGGCCTGCGCACGGCGGAAGAGATCAAGCTGACGCTGGGTTCCGCGCTGCCGGGCTCCACGCGCAGGATGGAGGTGCGCGGGCGGGAATTATCTTCCGGGCTTCCCCGCACGCTCACATTATCCGGCATGGAAATTTACCGCGCGATCATGCCGCAGCTGCTCGCCATACTTTCCTGCGTGCGCCAGGTGCTTTCCGTAACGCCGCCCGAGCTTGCCGCGGATATTTACGACGGGGGCATCTGCCTGACCGGCGGCGGCGCGCTTTTAAACGGGCTGCCCGAGCTGTTTGCCGCGGAAACGGGCATCATGGCGTATTTGGCGCCCGATCCTTTAGACTGCGTGGTGGAAGGCGCGCGCATCGCTGTGGAAAACATCTCCTATTACCGGAGCCGCGCGGTGTAAGGGCGGTTCATCCTTTTGATGCATTTGACGGTTTGCGGAATCGTTACTTTTGCAATTGCTTTTGTAGGGGACGCCGCCTTCGGCGTCCCGCTTTCTATACGCATCAATCAACATGATGATGTGATGATCCAATTTCCCTGTTTCGTTCCATTCAACAAACGGGACGCCGTCTTCGGCGTCCCCTACAACAATATGTCTCCCCTGTAAACCTTTAAAGCCCCCGCTTGCGGGAGCCCCGCCATATGCTATAATGAGGAAGATCATGCGCTGCCTATGTCAGCGTATACGTTAAGAGGCGTATCCATGCGCAGATTGCTGGAAAACAAACCGTTGCTTATCGCGATGATCGCGGTCATACTGCTGCTGCTGCTTGCCGCGCTGACGTCGGGGGGGCGCACGCTCACTTTTGTGGAAAGCACGGTGGGCGCGGTGCTGCAGCCCGTGCAGTCGTTCGCTTCGCGCGCCTCGGATTCCATCATCTCTTTCATGGAAAACCTGCTCAACACCACCGACGCGGATGTGGAAAACCAGCAGCTCAAGGTGTATGTCTCCCAATTGGAGCAATCCTTAAGCGAAATGGACTCGCTGCGCGCCGAAAACGAACGGCTGAAACAGCTGCTCGCTTTCGCGGACAGCGCGCCGGATCTTACCTACGCCACGGGCACGGTCATAGGGCGCAGCCAGGGGATATGGTTCGATACGTTCACCATCAACCTGGGGCGCAGCCAGGGTGTGGAAAAGGGCATGCCCGTGGTCAACGCCAAGGGCCTCGTCGGGCATGTCACGGATGTGGGCGCCACCTGGAGCAAGGTGGTCGCTTTGATCGATTCGGGCGTGAGCGTGAGCGTCATGGTGGAGCGCACAAGGGACACCGGCATGGTGCGCGGCATGCTCGAGGCCGGGAGCGGGGGGGACAAGCTGGAACTCTACTACCTCCCTTCGGACAGCGACCTGATCCCGGGGGATAAAATCGTGACGAGCGGCATCGGAGGCCTGTACCCCAAGGGCCTGCCGGTCGGCGAGGTGCTTTCCGTAAGCCGCACGAGCGACAGCGGCAGCAACGCCATTGTGCAGCCCTCGGTGGACTTCCGGCATCTGGAGGAGCTGATGGTGGTCATCGGCATGCCGGAAGCGGAGGAAACGCCATGAACAAGAAGCTGACCGCGTTTGTAACGATGCTCGTGTGCATGCATCTGGATTCGGTCGTGTTTGCGCGCCTGAACCTGTTCGATATCCGGCCGGACGCGATGCTGGCCGCGGCGGTGAGCTTCGGCATTCTGCAGGGCCCGATGTTCGGCGCCGTTTACGGGGCGGTCGGCGGGCTTTTGATGGATCTTTTTTTCGGCACCGGCCTGGGGCTCTACGGCGCGCTGTATCTTTCGGCGGGGCTGGCCGCGGGTTTTTTCTACAAGAAGTTTTATGCGGACAATCTGATCGTACCCGCGGCGGCGGCCGCTGCCGCAGGGTTCTTAAAGGATTTCATGCTTGCGCTCCTCAAAGCCGCGGGCGGGGCGCGGTTTCCGTTTGCGGGCATCCTGCTGCGGTACGTGCTGCCCTGCGCCATACTGACCGGCGTTTTGTGCGCGCTGACGCACATCGTATTGAAGCCCCTGCTTGCCCGGCAGGTCAAGCGCAGGCAGTTTGACAGGCTGAGCCATTAACGGGCCGTTCCCCCTGGGACAGGAAAGGATTTTTCAATGAAAAACAAGCCGAAAGGACGATTTGCGATATTGGCGCTTGCCATTGCGGTGATGATGGTGGCGCTTATCATGCAGCTTGGCAGCCTGACGCTGGCGGAAGGCGAAACCTACGCGAAATCCGCCGCAAATTTGAGCACCAGCACCGTGTACACCACCGGCGCCCGCGGAAGGATACTGGATAGGAACGGCATTCCGCTCGCGTATGATTCCACCAGCTACAACGTGCAGTTCTACCGCGACCCGGAGCGCACCTCCGAGGCGGACACCGCGCTATATACCGAATCGCTTCTGGAAGCGATCTCTATCATCGAGCAGGGCGGCGGCACGATTATCGACACCTCCTATATCCGTATGGACGACAACGGGGAGATGGAATACGATTGGGGCGTTGAAACGGAAAAGGCCGTCATGGCCCGCTATAAAAATTTCTGCAATGTCATGGGCTTTACCATTAAAAAAGAGTACGAAAACGACATGAGCAAGTGGATCAGCGCCGAGGAAGCGTACCGCAAGCTCAGAAAAGCGTGGAAGATTCCTGAGGAGCTTCCGTTTTCCGAGGCGGTCAAGATCATATCCATCCGGCAGGAAGTCAACCTGAACAAATGGCGCGCGTATGAGCCCGTGACCGTCGCGTTCAACGTCCCCATGGAGGTCGTGGCGCAGCTGGACATGAAAAAGGGCGAGCTTTTGGGCATCCAGACGGTGCAGAGCACCTCGCGCGTATACCCCTGGGGCACGACCGCGGCGCATATTTTAGGCTACCTCGGGCGGCAGGTCACCAATGAAATGGCCGAGGACGGCATGGCGCGCATGGGCTATGTCCCGGAGGATTACAGCGGCATCAAGGATATATTCGGCACGAACGACGATACCCAGACCGTTGTGGATATGACCAGAATGGGGTACTCCTACAACGATTATATCGGCGTGGCGGGAATAGAGAAGACCATGGAAAAATACCTCACCGCCAATACGAGCAAGCAGCGCGGCACACAGACGATAGAAAAGAACAAGAGCGGCACCATCACCCGGTCTTTGGAGAAAACGCCGGCCTCCAACGGGGACGACGTGATGCTCACCATAGACCTCCCGCTGCAGACGGTGACGGAGGCGGCGTTAAAGAACGCGATCGAAAAGATACGCATCTATGAGGAGCAGCTGCTCATCGAAAACCGCGACGATTACCTGAAAGACCGTTCCGATCTTTCCACAATCAAAATGGCGGAAACGGGCAGCATCGTGGTGCTGGATATCCATACGGGCAAGGTGCTGGCCATGGCTTCCTACCCGTCCTTTGACCCCAACATGTTTATCGCAGGGCTGTCCACCGATGACGCGGAAGCGCTGTTCGGCGAAACTTCCGGCATGCCCACGCTCAACCGCGCCATTGCCTCCCGCCTGGCGCCCGGCTCCATATTCAAAATGGCGACCGGGCTCGCGGGGCTGATGGAAGGAGAGATCACCACCTCCACCGAGATCTCCGATCAAGGGCCGTATATTCTGTATGAAAACGGCGTGGCCATCACCCGGAACGCGCCGCATTGCTGGGCCAAAAGCGCAAGAGAGCTTGCGGAGCACCAGGACCTGAACCTTTCCGAGGCGCTGACCAAGAGCTGCAACTACTTTTTCTGTACGGTGGCGGAAAAACTGGGTATCGAGCGGCTCAACGACTGGTCCACAAAGCTGGGGCTCTCTACGCCGACCGGCATCGAACTGCCGGGGGAACTGACGAGCCACGTCGGCGGGCAGGGCGTGCTGTATGACAACAAAATACCCATCAGCCAGCAAAAAAGCAGCCTCCCTAACTATGTATACAACAAGCTTCAAAGCTATCTCAAGGAAATTCTGACAAGGCGCACCATGGAAGTGGACGAGGCGGCGGTGAAAAGCTGCGCGCAAAAGCTGATCGAACTCCAGGCGGGCGTGTCCGATACGCAGTTCGGCCCCGATATCCGCCGCATCCTCAACGAGGAGCTGGGCCTTCCCATCGGCATCACGCAGCAGCAGAACTGGGTCAACGAAATAAGCTCCATGCTCACGGAGCTCCAGTGGAAGCCCACCATGACCATCCGCGCGGGTTTCGGCCAGGCGTCCACATTGACAACACCCGTCGCCATCGCGCGGTATGCCGCCACATACGGCAACGGCGGCACGGTGTACGACGTGCATATCGTGGACCGGATACTGGATGAAAGCGGCTCCGTCGTGAAGCTGTACGAGCCCACCGTTTATAACAAGATCGACGCGCCGGACGAATACTGGCAGGCCATCCGCGACGGGCTAAAGGGCGTGGTGTCACCGGAGGACCACGGTACCGCGGCGTCGGCGTTCACAGAGGAATTCCGGGACGAGGAAACGGGGTATCTGAACCAGATCATCGGCAAATCCGGTACGGCGCAGATTTCCGCCTCCGGCAACGTGGATATTGAGAATACGGGGTGGTTCGTCACCCTGCTCCCGCGCGACAATCCGGAGATCGTCATCGTCACGTGCCTCCCTTACGGCCAGTCCGGCTCGAGAGCGGGCGGGCCTGCGGTCGAGGACATCACCCGCTTTTACCTGGACCGCAAGACGGGCTCCGCAAAAGACAACCTGGTGGCCGTCAACGGGCTGGTGCCCTGACGGCTTGAACAAGTTTTTTGCCCGCGATGCAAAAAAGGAAGAATGGGCGCGAATCCTGCCGAAGCAGAGCGGAAAAATTACGTTGACAAACCGAAAACCCCTGTGATAAAATTCTCGTTTATTGACATTGCCGCCTCACTTACGCTATCATAAGGATAGGGACTTATGCTTTTGCGAAGGGAGGCGCGCGTATGTTCCACGTTGGCGAACGGGTTTGTTACCCGATGCATGGGGTGGGGGTAGTAGAAGCCATACAGGAGCAGGAAGTGCTCGGCGAAACCAAGGCATATTACATGCTGCGCTTTGTGCTTGGGAAAATGACGGCAATGGTGCCCGTGCAGTCCGCAAAAAGCGTGGGGCTGCGCCCGGTCATAAACCCGGAGGAATGCGAGCGCGTGCGCGCCTATCTGCTGCAGGACGTACAGCCGGAAAGCGACAACTGGAACCAGCGATACAGGGAAAATTTAGAGAAGCTGCGCATAGGGGAGATCTACGGCGTGGCCGACGTTGTAAAGAGCCTCATCCGCCGCGAAAGGGACCGCGGGCTTTCGGCGGGGGAGCGCAAGATGTTTTTAACGGCAAAGCAGGTGCTGCTTGCGGAACTCGTCGCCGCAAGCGGAAAGGAGGAAGAAACGTTCCTGGCCGTAATGGGCGAATAGATTCTTTCCATACAAAATAGTAAGAGGTGAATGCTTTGGTACGAAAGACGCTTCGAACAGCGGGCGCGGTCATCGGAGCTGCATTGGGATGCGGATTGGCATTTCTTCTTCTCGACAGCATCCATATCGTGATCGAGGGCGAGACGACGCGGCTGTACGATGCCATACTCAGCTGGGCGCTGGTGCTGATCTTTGTGGCGGGTGCGCTTATTTTCGGAATTATATTTTTTATTTTTTCACCCAAAATCATAGACAGCATCGGCAAGGCCATACGGAACACGGAAGAGTCGCTTTCAACAATGCCCCTGTCGGATATATTCCTTCGCGTCATGGGCCTGATCGTGGGCCTTCTTGTCGCGCTGCTCTTGGGCACGCTCGTAAACCGGATTCCCGTGCCGTGGCTTGCGGCCATCATCAATATCGTGCTTTACGTGCTTTGCGGCTACCTGGGGGTAAGCATCACGCTCCGGCGCAGAAGCGAGATTGCCGAGCTGGGCTGGTTCAAGACCTCCGATAAAAAAGAGCGGACGAGCCTGCTGGCGCGCCCGAAAATACTGGACACTTCCGTAATTATAGACGGGCGCATATTCGATATTTGCCAGACCGGCGTTATGGAGGGCAGGCTCGTCGTGCCCGGTTTTGTGCTGCAGGAACTTAGGCATATCGCCGACAGCGCGGATTCTTTGAAGCGCGGGCGCGGGCGCAGGGGGCTCGACATCCTGCACCGCATGCAGAAGGA
The DNA here is from genome assembly GCA_035561315.1 of Feifaniaceae bacterium. Taxonomy (GTDB): domain Bacteria; phylum Bacillota; class Clostridia; order Christensenellales; family CAG-138; genus JAEYLA01. The sequence continues at coordinate 13,772 of DATMXR010000152.1, read as the reverse complement.
GCTCAATATGACCGTGCATGTGGAGGAACGGGATTTTGAGGATATCGCCGAGGTGGACGCGAAGCTGCTGCGTCTTGCGCAGGAGCTGAACGGCGTGGTCGTCACCAACGACTACAATCTCAACAAGGTGGCGAGCGTCCAGAGCGTGCCGGTATTCAATATCAACGAACTCGCCAATGCCATAAAACCCGTTGTGCTGCCCGGCGAGGAAATGACGCTTGCGGTGGTGAAGGAAGGCAAGGAAGCCGGGCAGGGCGTGGGGTATCTGGACGACGGCACGATGATCGTGGTGGAGAACGGGCGGCGCTACATTGGGGAAACGGTGGAAACCGTGGTCACCAGCGTGCTGCAGACGGCTGCGGGAAGGATGATATTTGCAAAATTGAAGTAAAGGGCCGCGCTGTTGCCCGGGAAATAAAGTTTCCTTTCAAGAAAATTATATATTGACACTTGTGTGCAGCAATGATATTATTATAAACTGCACATGTATGGGATGATGTGCCCCTTTTCCCTTTTTGGCGGAAGTGCGGCGGCCAGGTTTACAATGTTTCCCATTCGGCAATACTCCAAACGGTACATTGGCAAAAGCGCCCATGCTGCCGGGCTTTGGGGTGGGAACTTTCTTATATGAATGATTTTGATGCGTATGCATCGGTTAGGAGTGAACGCGATGGTGCATGAGGTGAAGATGGGGAAGCGTACGCGTATGAGCTTCTCCCGGATCAACGAAGTCCTGGATATGCCGGATCTGATCGAAGTGCAAAAGAATTCATTCGAACGGTTTCTGGCAGAGGATCTTCGGGAGGTACTCAACGACATCTCGCCCATTACGGATTATTCCGAAAAGTTGGTTCTGGAATTCGTTGATTATTATATAGACCGGAACAACCCCAAATATTCCGTGGAGGAATGCAAGGAGCGGGATGTCAACTATTCGGCTCCTCTTAAGGTGATCGTGCGCCTTATTAATAAGGAAACCGGAGAGGTCAAGCAGCAGGAAGTATTCATGGGCGATTTCCCGCTGATGACCGAACAGGGCACGTTTATCATCAACGGCGCGGAGCGCGTCATCGTCAGCCAGCTGGTCCGTTCGCCGGGCGTGTACTATTCAAAAACAATCGACAACAAGGCGGGCAAGCAGCTTTTTTCCACGCAGGTCATCCCCAACCGCGGCGCGTGGCTGGAGTATGAAACGGACTCAAACGAGGTGCTGTGGGTCAAAATCGACCGTCAGCGCAAGGTGCATATCACCGCGCTTCTGCGCGCCCTGGGCTACGGCACCAACGCGCAGATCGAGGAGCTTTTGGGGCCGGATGAGCGCCTGTCGCTGACATTGCAGAAGGACGGCACCTCCTCCGTGGAAGAGGGGCTGATCGAAATCTACAAGCGCCAGCGTCCGGGCGAGCCTCCCACCGAGGAAAGCGCGCGCACGCTCTTGAATTCGCTGTTTTTTGACAAGCGCTACGACCTGGCGCGCGTAGGGCGCTATAAATTTAATAAGAAGCTTTCGCTCGCGAGGCGCATTTCCGGCCATACGCTCGACGAGACCGCCGTTTCCCCCATCACGGGCGAAATCGTGGCCGAAGCGGGCCAGGTCGTCACCCGTGCGAAAGCCAAGGAGATCGAGAACGCGGGCGTGCCTTACGTGTGGCTGCGCTTTGAAAATAAGCGCGTCAAGGTCCTGGGCAACCAGTTCATCAACCCGCGCAACATACTGCCGTTCGACCCGATAGAAGCGGGTTTGAACGAGAACGTCCATTTCCCCACACTCGTCCAGCTCCTAAAAGAGTGCGAAAGCATGGACGACGCGGGCAAAAAGGCGTTTTTGAAGGAGCACGTATACGATCTCATTCCGCGCCACATCGTGCCGGACGATATCGTGGCCTCCATCAGCTATTTGATCGGCCTCAATTACGACATCGGCACCATAGACGATATCGACCACCTCGGCAACCGCCGCATCCGTTCCGTGGGCGAGCTCCTGCAAAACCAGCTGCGCGTGGGCCTTACGCGCCTGGAGCGTGTGGTGCGCGAGCGCATGAGCCTGCAGGATATGGACGTGGCCATGCCAAGTAACCTCATCAACATCCGTCCTGTGACGGCGGCCATCAAGGAGTTCTTCGGCTCCTCGCAGCTTTCGCAGTTCATGGACCAGACGAACCCGCTTGCGGAGCTGACGCACAAGCGCCGTCTTTCCGCATTGGGGCCGGGGGGCCTCAACCGCGAGCGCGCCACGTTCGACGTGCGCGACGTGCATTATTCGCATTACGGCCGCATGTGCCCCATAGAGACGCCGGAAGGCCCGAACATCGGGCTCATCAACTCGCTTTCCACCTACGCGCGCATCAACGAGTACGGCTTTATCGAGGCCCCGTACCGCAGGGTGGACGCGAAGAACCATATCATCACCGACGAGATCGAATACCTGACCGCGGACGAGGAGGACCCGTTCATCGTCGCGCAGGCCAACGAGCCCATCGACCCGGAGACCCGCTGGTTCAAAAAGAACCGTGTCGCCATCCGTTTGCAGGAAAAGATCATCGAGGTCAAGAGCGAAGAGGTCGATTATATGGACATCTCGCCCAAGCAGCTCGTTTCCGTGGCGACGGCCATGATTCCGTTCCTTGAAAACGACGACGCGAACCGCGCGCTGATGGGCTCCAACATGCAGCGCCAGGCCGTGCCGCTCCTGGTTCCCGAGGCGCCCGTGGTGGGCACCGGCATGGAATACAAGGCCGCGCACGATTCCGGCGTCGTCGTCATCGCGCAGGAGGACGGCGAGGTCGCGGGCGTTTCCGCCCGCAAGATCGTGGTGAAATCCGACAGGGACGGGTCGTTTGCGACCTACAAGCTCACGAAGTTCCAGCGCTCCAACCAGGGGACCTGTTTGAACCAGCGCCCCATCGTTGAGAAGGGCGAGCATGTGGCAAAGGGCCAGGTGCTGGCCGACGGCGCTTCCACGGACATGGGCGAGATCGCGCTCGGGCGCAATATCCTCATCGGCTTCATGACGTGGGAAGGCTACAATTACGAGGACGCCGTGCTCATCAGCGAGGAACTCGTGAAGGACGACGTGTTCACCTCCATCCATATCGAGGAGCATGAGACCGAAGCCCGCGACACCAAGCTCGGGCCAGAGGAGATCACGCGCGATATCCCGAACGTCGGCGAGGACGCGCTGGCGAACCTCGATGAAAACGGCATCATCCGCCCCGGCGCGGAGGTAAGGAGCGGCGATATCCTTGTTGGCAAGGTCACGCCCAAGGGCGAGACGGAGCTGACCGCGGAGGAGCGCCTGCTGCGCGCCATATTCGGAGAAAAAGCGCGCGAGGTGCGCGATACCTCCCTGCGCGTGCCGCACGGCGAGGACGGCATCATTGTGGACGTCAAGGTGTTCACCCGCGAAAACAAGGATGAGCTTTCCCCCGGCGTCAACGAGCTGGTGCGCGTCTACATCGCGCAGAAGCGCAAAATCTCCGTGGGCGATAAAATGGCGGGCCGCCACGGCAACAAGGGCGTTATTTCCCGCATACTGCCGCAGGAGGATATGCCCTTCCTGCCCGACGGCACCCCGCTTCAGATCGTATTGAACCCGCTCGGCGTGCCTTCCCGTATGAACATCGGGCAGGTGCTTGAGCTCCACCTGGGCCTTGCGGCAAAGAAGCTCGGCTGGCACATCGCCACCCCGGTATTCGACGGCGCGACGGAGGAGGATATCAAATTCCACCTCAAGCAGGCCGGCTTTGACGAGGACGGAAAGACCATGCTCTACGACGGACGCAGCGGCGAACCCTTTGAAAACCGCGTATCCGTCGGCTACATGTATTACCTCAAGCTCGCGCACCTGGTGGACGACAAGATACACGCGCGTTCCACCGGCCCGTACTCGCTCGTGACGCAGCAGCCTCTGGGCGGCAAGGCGCAGTTCGGCGGCCAGCGCTTCGGAGAAATGGAAGTCTGGGCGCTCGAAGCGTACGGCGCGGCGAACACGCTCCAGGAGATCCTCACCGTCAAGTCCGACGACGTCGTGGGCCGCGTCAAGACCTACGAGGCCATCGTCAAGGGCGAAAACGTGCCGCAGCCGGGCGTGCCCGAATCCTTTAAGGTGCTCATCAAGGAGCTGCAGTCGCTTGCCCTTGATATCAAGGTACTCTCCGATACCCGCGAGGTCATAGAGATCGGCGAATCGGTGGACGAGGAAGAACCCTCCGTCATCGACGTCAACATCGCGGGGACCGAGGACGCGCCGCCCATACTCAGGCCGAGCGCGGGCGACTTCTCCGAGTTTGACGACTTCGAGGAGTTCGACGAGGAATCGGAGGATGAAGAAACGGATGACGAGCTGTTGCTGGGCGACGAATCCGGCGACAATCTCGATGAGTGAGTGCGGGAAGGGAGAGACGCGAATTGTTTGAACTAACGAACTTCGATGCGATACAGATTGGCCTCGCATCTCCGGATAAGATACGGGAATGGTCCCACGGTGAGGTCAAGAAGCCGGAAACCATCAACTACCGCACGCTCAAACCCGAAAAAGACGGCCTGTTCTGCGAACGCATATTCGGGCCCACCAAGGACTGGGAATGCCATTGCGGGCGCTACAAGCGGGTACGCTACAAGGGCGTGATCTGCGACAAATGCGGCGTGGAGGTCACAAGGGCCAAGGTCAGGCGCGAACGCATGGGCCATATCGAGCTGGCGGCGCCCGTCTCCCATATCTGGTACTTCAAGGGCATCCCCTGCCGCATGAAGATGCTGCTGGATATGTCCCCGCGGGCTTTGGAGAAGATTCTCTATTTCGCGAACTTTGTGGTCATAGACCCGGGCACCACGCCGCTCGTGCACAAGAGCCTCTTAACGGATAAGGAATACCGCGAGGCGCAGCAGAAGTACGGCCCTAAGGCCTTCAAGGCCGGCATGGGCGCGGAGGCCATCAAGGAGCTGCTGAAGCAGATCAACCTCGCCGAACTGGACCGCCAGCTCAGGGAGGAGATCCGCGACGCCTCTGGCCAGAAGCGCGCCAACGCCATCAAGCGCCTCGAGGTGGTGGAAGCGTTCTTAAAATCCGGCAACAAGCCGGAATGGATCATACTCGACGTCGTGCCGGTCATCCCGCCGGAGCTTCGCCCCATGGTGCAATTGGACGGCGGCCGCTTCGCGACCTCCGACCTCAACGATTTGTACCGCCGCGTCATCAACCGTAACAACCGCCTGAAGAGGCTGCTGGAGTTAAAGGCGCCGGATATCATCGTGCGCAACGAGAAGCGCATGCTCCAGGAAGCGGTGGACGCGCTCATAGACAACGGCCGCCGCGGCCGCCCCGTGACGGGCCCCGGCAACCGGCCGTTGAAATCCCTTTCGGATATGCTGCGCGGCAAGCAGGGCCGCTTCCGCCAGAACCTCTTGGGCAAGCGAGTGGACTATTCCGGCCGCTCCGTTATCGTGGTGGGCCCGGATCTCAAGATGTTCCAGTGCGGCCTGCCCAAGGAAATGGCGCTCGAGCTCTTCAAGCCCTTCGTGATGAAGAAGCTCGTGGAGGAGGGCCACGCCCACAACATCAAGTCCGCCAAGCGCATGGTGGAGCGCGTGCGCCCCGAGGTCTGGGGCGTATTGGAAAGCGTCATCAAGGACCATCCGGTGCTTTTGAACCGCGCGCCGACGCTGCACCGCCTGGGCATCCAGGCGTTCGAGCCGGTGCTGGTGGAGGGCCGCGCATTAAAACTGCACCCGCTTGTCTGCACCGCGTACAACGCGGACTTCGACGGCGACCAAATGGCCGTGCACGTTCCGCTTTCCGTGGAGGCGCAGGCGGAAGCGCGCTTTTTGATGCTCGCTTCCAACAACATATTAAAGCCGCAGGACGGCAAGCCGGTCGTTTCCCCCACGCAGGACATGGTTATCGGCTGCTATTACCTGACATTGGACCGCCCCGGCATAAAGGGCGAGGGCAAGGCCTTCCACAGCGAAAGCGAGGCCTTCATGGCCTACCAGACCGGCGTGGTCTCGCTGCAGGCCCGCGTGAAGGTGCGCGTGGAGCGCGAGTGGAACGGGGAAAAGCGCCGCAAGGTGATCGAAACCACCGTCGGCCGCCTGCTCTTCAACAACGCCATCCCGCAGGACCTCGGGTACGTGGACCGCTCGAAGGAAGAAAACATATTCCAGCTGGAAATTGACCGGCTGGTGCTCAAAAAGGACCTCGGCAAGATCGTGGACAGCTGCTACAGGAAGCACGGCCCCACCGTGACCTCCGAGGTGCTCGACAGCATCAAAAAGCTGGGCTTCCAGTATTCCACGCGCGGCGGCATCACCGTGGGCTTCCAGGACATCACCGTGCCCAAGGAGAAGCCGGAGCTGCTGCAGCAGGCGGAAAAGGAAGTGGACAATATCGACGGGCTCTTCCGCAGCGGCCTGTTCTCGGACGCGGAGCGCAAGCAGCGCGTTATCAAAGTATGGGAAAAGACGACAAACGACGTCACCGACGCGCTGATGAAGTCGCTCGATCCCTACAACCCGATCTACATGATGGCAAACTCCGGCGCGCGCGGCAGCACCGCGCAGATCCGCCAGCTGGCCGGTATGCGCGGCCTCATGGCGGACCCGTCCGGCCAGATCATCGAGGTGCCTATCCGCGCGAATTTCCGCGAGGGCCTCACGGTGCTTGAATTCTTCGTTTCCTCGCACGGCGCGCGCAAAGGTCTGGCGGATACCGCGCTCCGTACGGCGGACTCCGGTTACCTCACCCGCCGCCTGGTGGACGTTTCCCAGGATGTGATCGTGCGCGAGGAGGATTGCTTCGCCGCGCGCGGCGAGGCGGTCAAGGGCATGCGCTTTACCTCCATCCGCGAGGGGAACAAGATCATCGAGCCGCTGGATGCGCGCCTCTTGGGCCGCTATACCGCGGAGAACGTGCTGCATCCCGAGACCGGGGAGGTGCTTGTAAAAGCGGATACCATGCTGGACGTGGACGAATGCAGACGCATCGAGGAAGCGGGCGTGGACGCGGTCAACTGCCGCACGGTGTTCACCTGCCGCAGCGAGCACGGCGTATGCGCCAAGTGCTACGGCGCGAACCTGGCTACGGGCAGCGACGTCAACATCGGCGAAGCGGTGGGCATCATCGCGGCGCAGGCCATCGGCGAACCGGGCACGCAGCTCACCATGCGTACGTTCCATACGGGCGGCGTCGCGGGGGACGATATCACGCAGGGTCTTCCCCGCGTGGAGGAGCTTTTTGAGGCGAGAAAGCCGAAGGGCCTGGCCGTGATCTCCGAGATCAACGGCGCCGTCAAGCTCAGCGACAGCAAGAAAAAGCGCGAATCCGTTATCTCCAACGAGGACGGCGAAAGCGAGACATACCTTATCCCGTTCGGCTCCAAGCTGAAGGTCCGCGACGGGGACGTGGTGGAAGCGGGCGACGAGCTGACCGAAGGCTCCATCAACCCGCACGACATCTTAAAGATCAAGGGCGTCAAGGGCGTGCAGGCCTATATGCTCAAGGAAGTACAGAGCGTGTACCGCCTGCAGGGCGTGGAGATCTCCGACAAGCACATCGAGATCATCATCCGCCAGATGCTGCGGAAAGTCCAGATCGAGGACGCGGGCGATACGGAAATGCTGCCCGGCGAACTCATCGACATATTCCGCTTCGAGCGGGAGAACGAGGCCGTTATCATGAACGGCGGCCAGCCCGCCGTCGCAAAGCGCAAGCTTTTGGGTATCACCAAGGCGAGTTTGGCGACCGACTCGTTCCTGTCCGCCGCCTCCTTCCAGGAGACGACGCGTGTCTTGACCGAGGCCGCCATAAAGGGCAAGATCGATCCGCTCGTCGGCCTGAAGGAAAACGTCATCATCGGGAAGCTTATTCCCGCGGGCATCGGGCTCAAGCGGTATAAGAACGTTGAGGTAAGCGAAACCACCTCCAACGTATAAGGGGGAGCGTAGATGAAACGGGTTATCACCAACGAAACGTGCGGGCTTTACCATACCCCGCAATGCGATCTGCTCAACATGCCCTCCTGCGAGGTCTGCGTCATGAACGGCAAAGAGGAGGAGAGCGGGCAGGTGATTAGCGACTTGGAGGTATTGTCCTCCCTGCTGCCCGAAAGCGGCATACACCCGCTCTTTGACACCGACGAATGCAGGCTTTGCAAAAAGCCGCATCCCAATAAGCGCGCCTACTACGGGTTGATGGACCTGGGGCACCCGGAGCCCAAGCGCAGCAAGCGCTCCGTCATCGGCCTCAAGGTCAAATCGGCGGTCGGCTCCCTTGTGCCGGTGCAGATTTCCGTATGCAACGCCTGCCGCAAGCGCATCCTAATGTTGGAATACCTGCCCATACTGCTGCCGCTGGTTGTGGGCATACTCACGCTGGTCGTGCTGATGCTGCCCGGCGTATCCGACGCGCTGGAGCGCATCGCGATGCTGCTGCCGTTCGCGCTGTTTCTGGTGCTGGTGGTGGCCGCGGCCGTCGCGGGCCGGGTGCTTGCCAACACACTGGAGAAGCGTTATGCGGAGCAGACGGAGCTGGACCCGTTCAATCTTCCCATCCTCAAGGAGATGAAGGAGAACGGCTGGTTTCCCATCAACGTCAACGGCAAGCGCCTGCGGCTGGTGTTCGTAAAGAAGCGCATGCATATGGGCGTGGGCACCGGAACGCCGGAGGACGCCATTTGCCCCGCGGAGCAATAACCCCGTAAAATCCGCCTGAAACCGTCGCTGTCTAAAAAAGGTTTTGACAACACCCCGACTGGATGATAAAATACGCATGGTGCGCCTTTACGGGACGTTTGTTCCCGAAGCACCATGCGTATCTTGGTTTTGAAAGCCGTTTTTCCCTGATTTTTTCGGGGGAGGACGATGCGCGGGCAGTACGGAAGGGGCGTATGAAGCTGTGGCGGATCGTTTGGAGAACGCCGTGGTCGGCACCAAGCAGGTGCTCAGGGCCCTGGCGGCGGGCGCGCTCGGGTGCGTGTACATCGCGCTGGATACCGAGCCGTACCTGCAGAACAGGCTGCGCGCCGCCTGCGGGGAACACGGCGTGCCCGTGGAAACGGTCCCCGCCATGCGGGAGCTTGGCGCGCTGTGCGGCATCGAGGTAGGAGCCGCATGCGCGGGCGTGCGGGCGATACGGCCGCCGCAATAGCGCAAATTAAGTTCAAAGCCGGAGCCGCATGCGCGGGCGTACGCAGGCAGTCTTAGGCACTCCGGTTAACAGCCGGATGCCATGGGATATGCGCCGCACTTATTTTAGATGATCTCTCCCTCAAGGGGTTGCAGGGAGTTTTCTTGACACATAGATACCGCGCGGCGGGACGCCGCAAAAGCGTTGCACCGCCGACGCCTCACGGCCTGTGCTGAAGGCCGGGCGCCGGCCCCGAACAAAAAAAGCGACTGGATCATATTTAGGAGGAAATAGAATGCCTACGATCAACCAATTGATCCGCAAGGGCAGGGAGCAGGTGGAGTACAAGTCCAACTCCCCCATACTCAAGAAGCGTCCCCAGCGCAGGGGCGTTTGCACCGCCGTGCGTACCATGACCCCGAAAAAGCCGAACTCCGCGCTGCGTAAGATCGCCCGTATCCGCCTGACGGACGGGCTCGAGGGTACCGCCTATATCCCCGGCATCGGCCATAACCTGCAGGAGCACTCCGTTGTGCTCATCCGCGGCGGCCGCGTAAAGGATCTGCCGGGCGTCAGGTACCACATCATCCGCGGTGCGCTCGATACTGCCGGCGTTGCGAAGCGCATGCAGTCCCGCTCCTTGTACGGCGCAAAGCGCCCGAAGAAGTAAGGAGGAATTTTACATGCCAAGACGTGGTTTTATACCCAAGCGCGAAGTGCTTGCGGACCCCATTTATAACAGCGTCGTCGTGACCAAGCTCATCAACCAGGTCATGCTCGACGGCAAGCGCGGCACCGCGCAGAAGGCCTGCTACGGCGCGTTCGATATCGTGCGCGAAAAGACCGGCCGCGAGCCCTTGGAAGTGTTCACCCAGGCCATGGGCAACATCATGCCCGTGCTGGAGGTCAAGGCCCGCCGCGTCGGCGGCGCCACGTACCAGGTCCCCATCGAGATCCGGCCGGAGCGCCGCCAGACGCTGGGACTGAGGTGGCTTGTGGCCTACTCCCGCGCGCGCGGCGAGCGCACCATGATGCAGCGCCTTGCGGGCGAGATCATGGACGCCGCCAACCAGGCCGGCAATGCCTACAAAAAGAAGGAAGACACCCACAAGATGGCCGAAGCCAACAAGGCGTTCGCAAACTATCGCTGGTAAGCCGAAGGTTCGCGGATACGGCCTTGCCGTATCCGCGGCTTGTTTTAGAGGCGAACAGACCCTTTTGTAACCCATTGGAGGAAAGATTTTTTGTTTATGGTTACTACTCATTGTCCCTTTAACGGAAAGGAACGTGCCCATGCCTAGACAGACTTCTCTGGAAATGACCAGAAATATAGGCATTATGGCGCATATCGACGCCGGAAAGACCACGACCACCGAGCGCATCCTGTTTTACACGGGAAAGATTCACAAGGTGGGCGAGGTGCATGAGGGCGCCGCTACGATGGATTTCATGGTGCAGGAGCAGGAGCGCGGCATCACCATCGCCTCCGCCGCGACGACCGCCTACTGGCGGGAGCACCGCATCAATATCATCGATACGCCGGGCCACGTGGACTTTACCGTTGAAGTGGAGCGTTCTTTGCGCGTGCTCGACGGCGCGGTGGCCGTGTTTTGCGCCAAGGGCGGCGTGGAGCCGCAAAGCGAAACCGTTTGGCGGCAGGCGACCAAGTACGGCGTTCCCCGCATCGCCTATGTCAACAAAATGGACATCACCGGCGCGGACTTTTTTAATGTCGTCAAAATGATGCACGAGCGCCTGGGCGCGAACGCCGTGCCCATACAGCTCCCCATCGGCGCGGAAGCGGGCTTCCGGGGCATCATCGACCTCATCAAACTCAAGGCCGAGGTCTATTACGACGACATGGGCGTGGATATCCGCGAAGAAGAGATTCCCGGGGATATGCTGAGCCTTTGCGAGGAATACCGCGCAAAGCTTGTGGAAGCCGTTGCGGAGCAGGACGAGGCGCTGCTGGAAAAATACCTGAGCGGCGAGGACTTTACCGCGGATGAGATCCGCACCTGCTTACGAAAAGCGGCTATCGCCAACAGCGTGGTGCCCGTATGCTGCGGCACATCCTACCGCAACAAGGGCGTGCAGCTGCTGCTTGACGCGATCGTGGATTACCTGCCCTCTCCACTCGATATCCCGCCCGCACAGGGCAGGGAAGTTGACGGTGAAGGGACCGTCGCGACCGAGCCTTCGGATTCAGCGCCCGTAGCGGCGCTTGCGTTCAAGATCGTCACCGACCCGTATGTCGGCAAGCTGACGTTCTTCCGCATGTACAGCGGCACGCTCAAAAGCGGGACGTATGTTTACAATGCAAGTAAGGGCAAGCGCGAGCGCGTGGGCCGCATCCTCCTGATGCACGCCAACGCACGCACCGAGGTCGAAGAGGTATACGCGGGCGATATCGCCGCGATCGGCGGGTTCAAGGATACCTCCACGGGCGACACGCTCTGCGACGAGCAAAAGCCGCTGCTTTTGGAGTCCATGGAATTTCCGGACCCGGTCATCCGCGTGGCCATCGAGCCCAAGACCAAGGCCGGGCAGGATAAAATGACTTTGGCGCTTGTAAAGCTTGCGGAGGAAGACCCCACGTTCAAGACCTATACGGATCAGGAAACGGGGCAGACCATCATCGCGGGCATGGGCGAGCTGCACCTGGAGATCATCGTGGACCGGCTGATCCGCGAGTTCCGTGTGGAGGCCACCGTGGGCAAGCCCCAGGTCGCCTACCGCGAAACCATCACCAAGGCCGTCAAGGCGGAAGGGCGCTATGTGCGCCAGACCGGCGGGCACGGCCAGTACGGCCACTGCGTGGTGGAGTTTACGCCGCAGGAGCCGGGCGCGGGATATGCGTTTGAAAATGTTACCGTCGGCGGCGTGATCCCCAAGGAATACATTCCGGCCATCGACCAGGGCATACAGGAAGCCGCCCGCAGCGGGCCCCTCGGCGGGTTTGAGCTGGTGGATTTCAAGGCCACGCTGCTTGACGGCAGCTACCACGAGGTGGACTCTAGCGAGCTTGCCTACAAGATCGCGGGCTCCCTCGCCCTGAAGGAAGCGGCTTCTAAGGCCGCGCCCGTGCTGCTCGAGCCCATGATGAAGGTGGAGGTCATCGTGCCGGAAGACTACATGGGCGACGTCATAGGCAACATCAACGCGCGCCGCGGCCGCATCGAAGGCATGGAAGCGCGCGGCAACGGCCAGGCGATCCACGGCATGTGTCCGCTTTCCGAAATGTTCGGCTACGCGACGGATCTAAGAAGCCGCACGCAGGGCCGCGGAACATTCACCATGCAGTTTGACCACTATGAGGAAGTGCCCACCAACGTCGCCGCCAAGGTGACAGGCAAAGGGCGCTGAACCCAAAAAGCAGTTTAAAGCGCACCGGAAGTGCGTATGATGAAAGAAATAACCAGTATTTAGGAGGAACGACTACCATGGCAAAGGCAAAATTCGAGCGTACGAAACCGCACGTAAACATCGGCACCATCGGCCACGTCGACCACGGCAAGACGACCCTGACGGCGGCCATCACGATGGCGCTTGCGCAGTCCGGCAACGCGGCTGCAATGCGTTATGACGAAATCGACAAAGCGCCCGAGGAGAAGGCACGCGGCATCACGATCAACACCGCGCACGTGGAATACCAGACGGCTGCCCGCCACTATGCGCACGTGGACTGCCCGGGCCACGCGGACTATGTCAAGAACATGATTACCGGCGCCGCGCAGATGGATGGCGCGATCCTGGTGGTTTCCGCGGCGGACGGCCCCATGCCCCAGACCCGCGAGCACATACTGCTCGCCCGCCAGGTCGGCGTGCCGTACATCGTGGTGTTCATGAACAAGGTGGACCAGGTGGACGATCCCGAGCTGCTTGAGTTGGTGGAAATGGAAGTCCGCGAGCTCTTGAGCAGCTACGAGTTCCCCGGCGACGATATCCCCATCATCAAGGGTTCGGCGCTGCGCGCGTTGGAAGACCTGACCGCGGGCAAGAAGGCGACCGAGAGCGAAAGCTGCAAGTGCATATTCGAGCTGATGGACGCGGTGGATAGCTACATCCCCACCCCGGAGCGCGCGGCCGACAAGCCGTTCCTGATGCCCGTTGAAGACGTGTTCTCCATCACGGGCCGCGGCACCGTGGCCACGGGCCGCGTGGAGCGCGGCACCGTCAAGGTGCAGGATACCGTTGAGATCGTGGGCCTGACCGACACCCGCTCCACCGTGGTCACCGGCGTGGAAATGTTCCGGAAGCTCCTTGACCAGGCCATCGCGGGGGACAACATCGGCGTGCTGCTGCGCGGCGTGCAGCGCACGGACATCGAGCGCGGCCAGGTGCTCGCGAAGCCCGGCACGATCAAGCCCCACACCCACTATAAGGGCGAGGTGTACGTGCTGACCAAGGAAGAAGGCGGCCGCCATACCCCGTTCTTCCCCGGCTACCGCCCGCAGTTCTACTTCCGCACGACGGACGTGACCGGCACCATCGAGCTGCCCGCGGGCGTTGAAATGGTGATGCCCGGCGACAACATCCAGATGACCATCAAGCTCATTACCCCCATCGCCATCGAAGAGGGCCTGCGCTTCGCCATCCGCGAAGGCGGCCGCACGGTCGGCGCGGGCGTCGTTTCCAGCGTCATCGAATA
>DATMXR010000151.1:0-8354 GCA_035561315.1 Feifaniaceae bacterium | reverse complement strand
CAGTTTGGAAAGCGAGATACATCATATGTTTAAGTATCAAATTCAAAAAAACGAATGGATCGGGATAGGGGAAGCGCAGGAGAAGCCGCGCAGATTGCGCGCGGGGAAACTGGCTGTGGATTTTGCATCCGGGCGTATCGTCAATGTTTCAATGTGCGGGAAAACCCTGATCGATGAAATCTATTTTGCGCTTCGGGATCGCAATTGGGGTACCATTCCATACCGGCTGGAGGCTCTCGCCGTAACGGAGCGGGCGGATTCCTTTGCGGTTTCGTTCACGGCCGTACACGACCGGAACGATATCCGTTTTACATGGGAAGGGAAAATCACCGGAAGTTCCGATTCGAAGATAACCTACGCGTTCGACGGCGTTGCAAATTCTGATTTTATGCGAAACCGGATCGGCTTTTGCGTGCTGCATCCGGCATCCTGCGGCGGGGTGGAATGCGAGGTCGAGCATTTCGGGGGGGAAACAGAAAAAGGGATTTTCCCGGCGGAGATTTCTCCGGATCAACCGTTCTATGATATCAAATCGCTCACGCATTATCCGGAGAAGGGCATTGCGGTTCGGGTTGATTTTGAAGGCGACGTGTTTGAGATGGAGGATCAAAGGAATTGGACCGACGCATCCTTCAAAACATACTGCACGCCGCTGAAGCAGCCCTTTCCCGCGCCTGTGAAAAACGGCGGCAGGTACCATCAGACGGTGACCGTCTCGCTGCAGGCGAACGCAGAGCCCGCAAGCGCGGCGCCTGCCGGGGGGGAAGCGGTTTCCCCGGCAATGGAGGACGCACGCGACGGGAGCGGTTTTTCGCTGGGGAGCTGCATCACCCGCCCGCTTACAGCCCTTCAGCTGGAGCGGGTCAGGGCGCTGGAGCTGTCGCATCTGCGCTATGACTATCATTTGGACGGTTCTTCCGAATATACGGAAGAGATATTTAAGCAGGCGCACGCGCTGGGCGTCGGGATCGTTCTTGCGGTGTTCTTTACCCGGGGGTGGGAAAAAGAGCTGGAGACCCTTTCCGGCCTGGTAAGGCGGCACCGCTCCGGCATCAAAAATATCGCCGTGTTTCAGCAGGACGTCAATGTGCCGCAAGAAGAGCTGCTTGCGGCGGTCCGCAAGGCGCTTGTGTGTTATTCCATCCCGGTTGGTTCGGGTACGGACGCTTTCTTTACGCAGATCAACCGGGAGCGTCTGCCCGGGGGCAGCATGGATTTCGTAACTTATTCCAACAATCCGCAGGTGCACGCGTTCGATAACGAGTCCATCATGTCCACCGTGGAAGGGCAGGCCGCCAATCTTTTCAGCTGCGAGAGGCTCTATCCGCATTTGCCTGTCTGGGTTTCCCCCGTTACGTTAAGAATGCGCTGGAATCCGGACGCCACGGGCAAGGAACCCGTCAAAAAGGGGCAGGCGCCCCGCGATGTGGAACCGCGCCAGATGTCGCTGTTTGCCGCGTCATGGTTTTTGCGCTCGGTGGCCGCGTGCGTGCGCGGCGGCGCGGCGGGGGCGACCTATTTTGAGCTGACCGGCGGCAAGGGCATTATGGAAGAAGCGGCGCCGCACCGGGACTATCGCTTCCCCGCCGCGCCGGACATGCTGTTTCCGCTTTATTACGCGTTCTTTGCGCTGCGCGGTTTGGAAACATTCAAAATATCCGCCGCAGTGACGCCGGATGTGACCCGGATCGTTCTTCGGAATGACGGCGGCACAAGGCTGATACTTGCAAATCCCGGGAGCGAGGCGGTGGACGTACCGCTTGCGGATACGGTCCATTCGGTGCGCGGGATCATGCTCGATGAGGACAATGTTCAGGAAATGGCGCAAAGAAGGGCCGTTTCAACGGAAGACGGATGCTATCAAACCTACAATCTAAATGGAAAAATCCAATTAAAGCGATACTCCATTTTCATTGCAGAATTTTAATGATTCGACGAAGGAGAATGATTGCGATGAAAAAGAAAGTTGTCCTGCTGGGCGCGGGAGGCAAAATGGGATGCCGTGTTACGGCCAATATCAAGGACGAGAAGGATCTGGATATTTCCTATATCGAGATCAGCGAAGCCGGCAGGGCGCGTTTGAAGGAACTGTTCGGCGCCGAGGCGACGGATTCCTACGAACCGCTCAAAACCGCGGATACCGTGATCTTCGCGGTGCCCGATATTCTGATTCGGCGGGTCTCCCAGGAGGTCATTCCGCTGGTGAGGAGCGGCGCGACGGTCATCGGCCTGGATCCCGCCGCCCATTACGGCGGGGTCATGCTGATGCGCGACGATCTCAAGTATTTTGTGGTGCATCCCTGCCATCCTCCGCTTTTTGCGTTCGAAGACAACCTGAGCCTCGAGGCGCAGCGGGATTGGTTCGGCGGCGTGGGCGCGGCCAAAATGAATCTGGTATGCGCCATGCATCAGGGCGGCGACGCCGATTATGAGGAGAACGAGGCGTTTGCGCGCAGGATGTTCAAGCCGATCGACAAGTGCTTCCGCCTGACCATCGACCAGATGATCATGCTCGAACCCGCGCTGGTGGAATCGATTACCGCGCCGCTTGTCAAGGGCATACGGATGGCGGTGGACGCCTGCGTGGAGCAGGGTGTGCCGCGGGACGCCGTCATGGCGTTTGTAATGGGGCATCTGAAGGTACAGTTCGGCGTACTGTTCGACTATGCCGGTTTTCCGTTCTCGGACGGCGCAAACCTTGCGCTCAAAAATGCCATGGATGTGATTTTCAAGCCCGGTTGGATCGAAAATATCATGAGCCGGGACGCGGTCGACCGCAGCGTTTATGAAATCACACATGAAATAGGAAAGTAATGGCAGGGCAATGAACAGCACAAAAATCGGACTCGGCTCCTATGCCTATTCATATGCAGTGGGGTTCCCCGGCTTTCTGCCTAAAAGGCCGCTCAGCGCGTTCGATTTGGTGGATAAGGCTGCGCAGTTGGACCTCCCCGTACTGCAAATTGCGGACAACTGTCCGCTGGATAAGCTTTCCCCGGCGGAGCTATCGGAGCTCGACGCCTATGCCAGGCGCCATTCCATCGAGATGGAAGTCGGCACGCGCGGTATCGGGACCGAACATCTGATGCGGTATATCGAAATCGCCAAGACCCTCCATGCAAAGCTGCTAAGGGTGGTGATCGATACGGCGGGGCATCATCCGGACTTTGAGGAGATTATCGGCCTGATAGCGAGGGTGCTGCCGCTGCTCACACAAAACCAGATCGTTCTCGGCATAGAAAATCACGACCGTTTTAAGGCGAGAGTGTTCGCGGATATTGTGGAAGCAATCGACAGCCCTTATGTGGGGATTGTGCTTGACACGGTGAATTCCTTTGCCTGCGAGGAAAACACATCGCAGGTGACGGATGTACTTGCAAGGCATACGGTCAATTTCCATGTCAAGGATTTTGAGATCAAGCGCGTGGAGAACGGCATGGGGCTGATTGTGACCGGCACGCCCGCCGGAAAAGGGTTCCTCGATATTCCGGAAATGGAGCGGCGGCTTAGGGTGCAGGCGCGCGGCGATTACAGCTCCGTTCTGGAATTATGGATGGCTCCGGAACCGGGCATGGAGGAAACGATAAAAAAGGAAGATCGCTGGGTGAAAGAGAGCGTCGCTTATCTGAAGCGGGTGCTCCGTGAGCCCGGATCGAATAAAAGAGAGGAGAACAGAAGATGACCAAAAAATTGATTGCGTTGGTGATCACCCTTTTCATGGCACTAAGCGTATTTGCAGGTTGCGCAGCCCCGGCTGCCGAGCAGCCGACGCAGGCTCCGCAAGCCACGGAGGAGCCGGTAGCCGCGCCCACGGAAGCGCCGGCCGCGGAAGCGCCGCCGGCCGAAGAACCCGCCGCGCCGTCCACCACCTATACAGTCCCGACAGGCGATTGGGTGGTTGGTCTCTCCAATTCCTACTATGGGAATACCTGGCGCAAACAGATGGTGGATTCTTTTACAAAGGTCGCCGAAGAAGCGAAAGCCGCCGGGTACATTAAGGACTATGTCATCCAGAACGGCGACGGTTCCGTGAACGCCCAGATTGCCCAGATCAACAGCTTCATACTGGAGGGCGTCGACGTCATCTGCATCAACGCGGCCTCCGCGACTGCGCTGAACAGCGTCATCGACAAGGCCGTTGCGGCGGGCATCCCCGTTGTGGCGTTTGACTCCACGGTGGATAACGCGAACGCATATTGCATGGACTTCGATTTCACCGCAGGGTATTATCTGATGGGCGACTATTTGGCCAACAACGCCGGTTACAAGGGCAATATCGTTGTCGTCCGCGGCGTCTCCGGCTCCGCCCCGGAAGAGATGATTAACAACGCCTACAAGCAGGTGATCGACGAGCACCCCGATTTGAAGGTCATAGCGACTGTGCTTGGCGAAGCCGATTCCACCGTGGCGCAGGAAGAGTTCACAAAGATACTCCCGAGCCTTGATAAAGTCGACATGATATTCAACCAGGGCGGCGATACCTATGGAATCATCCAGGCCTTCGAGCAGGCCGGCCTTGCGGTTCCGCCGATGTCCGGGGATAACTCGGCAGAGTTTATCAACTGGTGGCTGAAGCAGGACAACTATGATACAATGAGCTTGCGCGCGGCGCCGGCTTGCGGTTCCGCGGCATTCTGGACAGCGCTCAACATTCTTAACGGCGAAGACGTGCCCAAGAAGATGGACCTCGCGCTGTCTATCATCACAAAAGACATGGCAAGTCAGTTTACCAACATGGAAGCGGGTTCGATTGCCGGCGCCGATTGGACAAATCAGCAGGTGATGGATCAGATTATCATTCCGTCCAGAACGAAATAATGCCGGTTGGGCGCTTGAAATTGAGCTGACACGGCATTGAGCGGAAGATCGGAAGGCGCGTAAAATGCGCGCCTTCCGGCTCTTCCGCACTTTGGCAGAGTAATTGAGGAAGGCAAATGGAGAATAAAAAGAATAGCCCGGTCACGGAAAAAGCGTTTCTGGAATTGGCGGATATTGTCAAGATTTACGGAACCACCGTTGCAAACAACCATATCAGCATGCGGATCGATCAGGGCGACGTGCTGGGATTGGTCGGCGCAAACGGCGCCGGGAAAAGCACGCTGATGCGCGTTGTATCCGGCGTTACGGCGCCCGATGAAGGCGCCATGTATTTTGACGGGGAAGCCATCGAATGGAAAGCTTTTTCTCCGACCATAGCCAGCAAAAAGGGCATCCGTGTCGCTTATCAGGAACTGTCGCTGTGCGACAATCTCAAAGTCTATGAGAATTTTGCCGTAGATTTGAAGCATTTGTTCAAGGGTTCGCTCCGCTGGAGAAAGAAAGCTGCGGCAATGGCGAAGGAGCAGCTGGACAATGTCTTTCCCGATAACGGTATCGACGTGAAACAGGAGCTTGCGGATCTTTCGATCGCGCAGCAGCAGATGGTCGAAATCGCCAGGGCGTTTTCCGACCCCGATTTAAAGTTGTTGATACTTGACGAGCCGACTTCTTCTCTGCCCGTGGAGCAGACAAGGCAGCTGCTCAGTTATATTGGCAAAAAAGCCTCAGAAGGCATTACATTTATATATATCACCCACAGGCTGTTCGAGATCATGGAGATCACAAACAAGGTCTACGTGCTTCGTAACGGCGAGGCTGTCGCAAGCTTCCAGACCGCCGAGACCTGTGAGGATACGCTCATCGATATCATGAGCGGCGGCGCAGGCGCAGAGGATGCGCAGGAAAAAGAAAAAACCGCCGGCAAAGCGAAGGCGGAGCTCAACAAGGAGATCTATGTCGCATGCGCCAACGTCTCCAGGGGCGGGCTGAAAGACGTCAGCTGCAGCATGTACGGCGGCGAGATTATCGGCGTCGCGGGGCTCGAAGGCAACGGCCAGAAGGACCTGCTCCATGCGATATTCAACCGGCCGTTCAGCCTGAGAAAGCAGATCCAGCGCAAGGGGTCGGTCGCATACGTCACCGGCGACAGAAAGGCGGAGGGAAATTTTCCGCTTTGGACGATCGCGGACAACATTGCGATCACCTCGCTGATGAGAAAACCGCTGTTTGCCTATAACCCGCCCAAGAAAATCATTGAAAAATCTTCCGTTTGGTACAATAAGCTCAAAATAAAAGGCGAAAGCCCGAAAGCGGATATTGTCAGCCTCAGCGGAGGGAACCAGCAGAAGGTGCTCATCGCGCGCGCGCTGATTGCGGACGCCGACATCATCATTTTGGACGACCCCACGCGCGGCGTCGACGTGGAGACGAAACGCCAGCTTTACGATGTATTCAATGAGGCCGCGCTGCAAGGCAAGCTGATCATCTGGTACAGCTCCGACGATTCGGAGCTTGACAGGTGCTCCAGGGTGTTTGTCATGCGCTACGGCACCATCGTGGAAGCGCTCCAGGATGCGGACATCAGCAAAGACAGCATCATAGAGGCGTCCTTCAAGGCTGCGGACAACAAAAAGGAAAAGCTGGACAAATCAAAGCGCCAGATGAACCTGTCCATACTCATGCCGGTTCTTTCCATGGCCGCGATTTATGTGACGTGCGGGCTGATTCAGAAGAATACGTTCACGCTGTTTGGTGCGGAGCTTCTCATCAGCGGGTCTTTTCCGCTGATACTGGCGGCGATCAGCCAGACCTATATTATCGGTTTTAGCCACGTGAACCTGAGCATAGGCAATTTCATGGGGCTCATCAGCGTCCTTGCCGCCACGGTGCTCTATGAAACACCGGTATTGGGCGTCGTACTTATTCTTGTTGCGTGGCTGGCGTACGGGCTCATGGGCCTTCTGATTCGGCGGCTGAATATTCCCGCGGTGATCGTTTCGCTGGGTTTTTCATTTGTATGGTATGGCGCCGCGCTTGTGCTGCAAAGCATTCCGGGCGGGCACGCGCCGCAGCTTTTGGTGGATATTTTCAACAAATCCGTGCTCGGCATTCCGAACGTGCTGCTGCTTCTGATATTTTTTACGGTCGTCGCGCGGCTGATTTACCGCTCGAAATACGGCACCGTGCTCAGGGGCTTCGGAAACCGCGAGGAATCCATGGTACGCAGCGGCTGGGGCAAATATGCGGCGGTATTTAACGCGTATATGATTTCGGGGCTTTTCGCGGTGCTGGGCGGCTTATCCTTTACGGCGCTGACATTCTCCGCGGACGCAAGCTCAATGGATTCCTATACGCTCCTGACCGTGGCTTCCGTGGTGCTGGGCGGCGGCGCGCTGAGCGGCGGCAGAGTCAGCCATGTCGGTACGGTATTCGGCGCGATCACACTCTCCCTTGTGACAATCCTGCTTGGATTCTTACATGTCAGCTCCGATTATACCGCGGCTGTACAGGGGCTGCTGCTGATTTTGATTCTTTCGCTGCGGCTGCTTAGGAAAGGAGCGAAACAATGAGCAAGATCAACTCTTTTACAAAAAACCATCAGTGGATTTGGGCGGCGGCCGGGTCGATCGCGATGTTCATTGTCGTTTCGCTGATTTCAGGCAAGCTGTCATTTTTAAGCTTTACGGCAAATTTCACGATCGCCAGCTATTTGACAATCTGCGCCCTTGGGCAAATGATCGTTATGACGACGGGGCGCGGGGCGTTTGACCTTTCCATTCCCAATATGATTACGCTGTCGGCCTTCCTTACCATGGGCCTGATCAACGGGCAGGACGGAAACTTCTTCCCTGTGCTGCTGCTTGTGATCGTCGTCGGCGCTTTGGTGGGCTTCGTCAACAGCATATTGGTGATTCACCTGCGGATCACCTCCATGATTGCAACGCTTTCGGTGGGGTATATTCTGTCCACCGCAACCGCAATCTACAACCGCACGTTCAACTGCCTTGAAGTCAGCGGCCTGATGCGGACCGTTACCAGCACCAAACTGTTCGGCTTGCCCATTGTAACCTGGATCGTGATATTGATCGTTATCGGCATAGCGTTCATGTTCCGGTCGGTCACATTCGGCCGCGCGCTGCTTGCGCTTGGCCAAAACAAACGCGCGGCGCAGTTTGCGGGCATCAAGGTGAACCTTGTGGAAACGCTTGCCTATGTGATGAGCGCGGTGCTTGCGGCCATATGCGGCTTCTTCCTTTCCGGGCGGGCAGGCGGCGCTTTTCTGGGGATGGGCGATTCGTATTTGATGGATACGGTCGGCAGCGTGGTGATCGGCGGTACGCTTGCGTCGGGCGGGCGCGCGGTGACTTTGGGCACGATGTTCGGGGCGCTGTTTCTCTGCTTTGTCGTGGCCGCCATGCAGGTTGCGAACTTCTCAATCGGCGTGCAGAATATTATTAAGGGCGCAATCATCATATCCGTCCTGGTGCTGAGTACGAACCGGGGGGAAAAGGATTGATCCGTTCCTTGTTTGGATG
>DATMXR010000150.1:0-4522 GCA_035561315.1 Feifaniaceae bacterium | reverse complement strand
TTCACGCAGGGGGTATAATTGCTGATACAGGGAAAATATCCTTTAGACAGAGGGAGGCGAAGCATGCTGATTATAGATCGTTTCGAAGGAGGCTATGCCGTCTGCGAATGCGAGGACGGTACGCCGATACATATCGCGCGGCATTTGATCGTCGACTCCGCGCAGGAGGGAGACGCGCTGGACAGCTGGGAAGACATGTTCGCGCCCAACAAGGAGCAAACGGAAAAAATAAAAAGCAGAATCCGCAAGAAGATGGACCATCTGTTTTCCGGGAATCACGATCAGACCACATAGATGAAAAGCAGAGCGCCCATCGCAAGGGAAACAAGGCAGAGGAGCCACGCGCCGAACGCGCCGAGCCTCTGCCCTTTTTTTCTGCAATGGATGATATACGCGCCGCCGTAAAGAAAAGCGACGCCTTCGAATATGGCGAACAGCACCATGGACGCCCCTCCTTTCTATTCCACCCTGGAGCCCGTCGGGTTGTATTCCAGAAACGCCGTCACGTCGAACTCCGCCCGGATGTCCCGATACACGTCGCGGAAGGAGTACGCTTCCCATTGCCTGGCGGACGTAAACTGGCGCACGGCGGCTTCGCCCAGGTCGAACGAATCGCATCCGAGCTGCTGGCAGGCCACAAACACCTGCTGCATGCCGGTTTCGAGGTACGCCTCAATGTCCCGCTTGACATCGTCTTTATTTAGCCCCGCGACCGCCGCGGGCTGCTCCACCGAGGCATAGACGGAAACCGAAAACGCCGCCTTCTTCTCTTCTCCCAGGGAAAGCCTGACCTCCGGCGTTCCTTTCCTGGTGAGCAATATACTGATAGTATCGCCATTTTTATCCTTAAGTTGAATCCTGCCGTTTTTGAAATCGCCTTTGCCCAGCAGCAGCAGCATCGTATGGGGGCCGTTTAAAAAGCCCTTCAGCTCCGTTCCGCGAAACAGCGCGCTTCCCATCATGCCCGCTTCCAGGCCGCCCAGCCGCCCCGTCTGCCCCGGCATGTCGTCTAAAGCGCCCAGCGCGTCCACCAGCAGCGGCTCCGGTTCGTCCTCTTTTTGCGCGCTCTTTTCCTTGTCCTCTTTCTGCCCTTCCGCGGAGCTTTCCTTCTGTCCGGCGTTTTCTTCGCTCCGGCCGTCCCCCGCTTCCCCGGCCTTTGCCTCCTCCTCTTCGCCGCCGGTATCCCGTTTTTCAAACCCGCCCAGCGGCAGCACGACGTCCCCCGCCTTGCCCCAGGCGCGGTCGTAGAACTCCGTGAGCGTAATGGCCGGTATCATGCCCGTTTCCTCCTTGTACTCGATGAAATTGTATTGGATCTTGGCGATATTGGGGTTGATTTCGCTTTGCATGCCCTTCAAATAGTCCTCCGGGCGCCCGCCCGCTATGATAAGGTTCGCAAAATACCGGATGTGCAGCGAGCCTAAGGACGCGGAAAGAAACTGCTCCAGCAGCGGGCCGCGCGCCACCTCCTGGCTGAACACGATTGCCGTGGTCCGCGCAAGGCTCAGTGAAAACGGCAGCCCGGATTCGATGGCCTCCACCGCTTCAAACAGATCGCTGCATTCCACGCCCACAAGGGCGGCCATGGCGCCTTCAGAGCTTTGATTGTCCCCGTTGCCCCGCTGCAGCAGCATGCTTACAAAGTAGGGCTTTGTCTTGCCCTTGTCTATGCCGATGAGCAGCGCGTAGCCGTATTCGTCGGGGCTGCGCGCGCCCATGCAGCCCGAGAATACCAGTAAAACAAGAAGCAGCAGCGCCAATATGCGTACCGCCCGCCGATGCCGCCTCATGCGCCCACCTCCTTTTTCGGGCTTCCCGCATTCCGCAGTACGCTGATGAGCGAAGCCAGCAAAACCGGAACGAGCGCGTATATCCACCCATAGAGCGAAATGTAGCTCCCCACCGCCCGGAACAGCATGTTGTCCACATGCATCAGCATGGAGGCGGCCCCCGCCGCCGCCGCCGCCGTAAGCACCGCGGGGCGGATATCCTCCAGAGAAAACGCCTCCGCGAACAAAAGCGCCGCCGCATACAGGTAATACCCCGCGGCGAGCATGCCGGAAATGACCCAGCCCATTAAAAGAAGCAGGTCAAGCCTCTGGTAATACCCGCCGGAACGGAAGCTCATGGTCAGCCGGTACATGGGTGAATGCATCAGCGCCAGGTCCTGGTAGGTATACGTCATGCCCAGGCAAATCTGGCAGAGGGAGCCCAGCACCCCCGCCGCGATACCCGCGCCGTAGCCCGCGCGCCTTGCGGCCCTTACCCCGTGCACGCCGCGCGCCAGTATAAGCAGCGAGAGCATGCCGGGAAAGTACAGCGCCACGTTTCTTACCGCCATAAATGCCATGTGTTCAAAGCCGTCGCCCAAAATCGGCGCAAGCCGGTACGGCTCATAATTGTAGGCGGCAAGCGCCAAAGCGCCCAATATGGAGATGAGCATCACCCAGGCGAACAGCCGGGACATGCGGCCTATGCCTTCCAGGCCCAGCCAGGCGAGCGCAAACGCCGCGGCGAGCGGGTATAAAAGCACCTGCCATTCCGAGGCGTCCGGGTAGACGAACCGGCCCAGCATCAGGGAAAACCGGCTCAAAAGCGCGGCGGCGCAGAACACCAGAAGACCCGCGTAGAAAAATGCGGCGATGCGGCCCGCAATGCCGCCCAGCCCATGCTTTAAAAGCTCCCAGAGCGTTTCATGCCCCCCCTTTTGCATGGCCCCCGCAACCAGCAAAAACGCAAGCAGGGCGAGCGCCGCCGCGATGGGCGTGGAAACGTACGCGGAATTCCCTTCCCCGTAAAGCGAAGCGTTATCGGTTGTGAATATGCCGCTCACCGCAACGGCGACGGCCGCGGCGGCAAGCGTCTCCTGCCGCCCGATGCGGCCCTGGCGCAGCTTCACTTACTTGCCCTCCCGCGTGTTCATATAATCCGCCGAGCGGCCGCGCTGCGTGATGGGGCCGCGCAGTACGGCGGGACGGTTGGAGTAGGTCTTGGGCGCCACGGGCGCCAGGAACGGCACGCCGTAGGATTTTAGCGAGGCCATCCAGGCCGCGATCAGCACGACGCCCACGGCGATGCCAAGGAGCCCCCCCGCCCAGCCCATCAGCACGAGTATGATGCGAAAGTATTCCCCGGCGATCTGCGTGGAGTAATCCGGTATGGTGAAATTGCCCATCCCCGCCAGCGCCACGATGATGAGCACCACCGTACTGACGATATTGGCGGCCACCGCCGCCTGCCCCAGTATGAGGCCCCCTATGATGCCGATGGCGTGCCCCACGCTGCCCGGCACGCGGATGCCCGCCTCGCGCAAAAGCTGGAACACCCACAGCAGGAACACCATTTCAAGGGGCAGCGGCAAAAACACCATCTGCCGGGACGCGATGATTGTGCTGATGACCTCCGTGGACATCATGCCCTGGTGATAGAGCGCCACCGCGATAAAATAGCCGGGCAGCAATATGCTCAAAGCCGCGCCGATATAGCGCACCACGCGCAGCACGGTGCCCAGGGGGCGGCGCATGTACGAATCCTCCGGCGTGGCCATCAGCGAAAACAGCGTGGCGGGCATGATATTGGCAGAAGGGCTTCCTTCGCACAGCAGCGCCACGTGCCCCTGCATGATATGCGCCGCCGCGCGGTCCGGCCGCTCGGTGTTTAAAGCCTGCGGCAGGGGCGAAAGCGGGTAGCGCTCCGTCAATTGCTCCAGCGTGCCGTCGTTCAATACCATGTGCGTATCGACCTCCTGCAGGCGGCTCTTGACCTCCCGGAGCAGGCTGGGGTTTATGACGCTTTCCCGGTAAGCGAGCACGCATACCACGTTGTTTTTGCCGCCGGCGTCCATAAACTCGCAGATAAAATCGTCCGTCTTGATGATGCGCCGCAGCAGCGTGATGTTGGTGCGTATGCTTTCCGTAAAGCCCTCCTGCGGGCCTCGGATGACCTTTTCGTTCTGCGGCGTGCCTACGCTGCGCTTTTCAAAGCCGCGCGTATCCATCAAAACCGCCTGCTCGTCCCCCTCTATAAACACCGCCGTACGCCCTTCGGATATGGCCTTTTTCACCTCCGCCCAGTCCGTGGAAAGCGCAGCCTCCTGCTGGGCGAACACATGGTCCACCGCGTACTGCGCAAGGTTTTTTACGGCGTTGTCCATACACCCCGGCACCATGCCCTGGCGCAGTATAAAATCGTTGACCTGGGTACCGTCCGCCATGCCGTTGATGCACGCCGTCAGCGCCGGGATGCTTCCGCCCATCATAAAGCGCCGCAAAAGGATATCCGGGTTGATATCCACATGGTATTCCCGCCGCAGCCTCCGCTCGTTTTCCGAAACGGAGGCGCCCGGCGGCGGCTCCGGCGGGGGCGGCGGGGATTTTTGCTCTTTTTCCCAGCCGCCGAAGAAGCCGGGGTTGCCCTCCTCGGTCTCTAAAAGCTCGAATTCCTGCTCCGGCTTATCGAAGCCGAGCCTGTCCCATAAGGATTTTTTCATGTAAAAATCATCCTTTCAGGTAAGAGTATTTGC
>DATMXR010000149.1:0-10431 GCA_035561315.1 Feifaniaceae bacterium | reverse complement strand
TTTATATTTCACAGCTCGTTATTCCTGCTCCGCCGTGCCTTCCTTTTTCGCCGTTTCGGTCAGCGAAACGAGCGCGGCCTCCAGCCGGTGCTCCTTGATCTCCAGCACCTTGATCGCCATGCCGTATTCCTCCAGCTGCGGGGTGCTGCCGTCGTCGGGGATCGCGCCCAATATGCCGAACACCAGGCCGCCGAACGTATCGTAATCCTCCTCCGGAAGCGGGATGGAGAGCGCCTCGGCGACTTCCTCCAGCGGCGTAAAGCCCTGTATGCGCCAGGTGTTGGCGTCGATCCGCTCGATCTCCGGGGGCTCTAAAGGCATGGTCACGTCGTCGTCCAGATCGCCCACCAGCTCCTCCAAAAGGTCGCTCATGGTCACGATGCCGCTCATGCCGCCGTATTCGTCGAGCACGATGGCGAAGTGATTGCGGGACTGCTTCATGTTGCGGAACAAAATATCCGTCTTCACCGTCTCGGGCACAAAGTAGGCGGGGCGCACCGCGCGCTTTAAAACTTCCTCGCGGGATTTGGTTTTAAGGCCGATATAATCCTTCACGTGCAGCACGCCGACCACGTCGTCCGCGCTTTCGCCGCAGACGGGGTATATGGAATGGCGGCCCTCGGAGATGGCCTCCTCCCACTGCTCGTCGGTATCCTCCTGCCAAAGCAGCGTGACGTCGGTGCGGTGGGTCATGGCCTCCGCGGCGGTCTTGTCGTCGAACTCGAATATGTTATGGATCATATCCTTTTCGTCCGGCATGATGGTGCCCTTTTCGCTGCCTTCGTCGAGCATCATGCGGATCTCTTCCTCGGTCACATGCTCCTCCTCGGCGTTGGGGTCAATGCCGAACAGGCGCAGTATGCCGTTGGTGGAGACCGTCAACAGCCATACGACGGGGGAGAATACCTTGGATATCCCGTAGATCAGGCCGGAAACCCCCAAAGCGAGCTTTTCGGCGTTGCGCATGGCCACGCGCTTGGGCACAAGCTCGCCGAATACGAGCGTGAGATAGGAGAGCAGCAGCGTAATCACCAGCGTGGAGATCGTATTCAGCGTGGCGGGGGGGAGCGCGGAGCCCCAGCTCAAAAACAGGTTGGTAAGATACCCGCCGAAATTATCCGCGGCGAACGCGCTCCCGATGAAACCGGCCAGCGTGATGCCCACCTGTATGGTGGATAAAAAACGCGCCGGTTGATCGGTCAGCTTGGTGAGCGTAACAGCTTTTTTGTTTCCCGCCGCCGTCAGCTTGTTGAGTTTGGCGTCGTTGATCGAAATGATAGCGATTTCCGCGCAGGCAAATATTGCATTGATCAGTATCAAAGCCAATTGCAGTAAAATTTGCCCCAGCAAATTGCCATCTCCCACGGTTTTTTACCCTCCTTGTATCCACGCACCTGTTAAAGTGCCCTGACGTCCACAAAAAAACACACGGCGAGACGTTATGCGGTTATGGTGATACCGCACAGCCTGCGTGTGTTGCCGTTTATTAAAATAGACCCATATATGCGCTGGGTCGGGGGAGTCTTCCATTTCCATACTCCTGTCCATTGCGGTTATTATACCATAAAAGCGAAGGGATAGCGCAGCGGATATGGTATAATCCGCGCATGTGCGTTTGCGCCGGGGGCGAAAAAAGCACGCGCATAAGAATAAACCGCTTGCGGCTATTATACCACAAATTCACACGTTGTCAATTTTCCCGCCGAAAACGGGGCTTTTGGGCAATAAAGCGTTACCGCGCCGGTACGACGAGCGCGGCGATAAAATACGCCGCAAGGCCGAAGCCCGTGAACGCGAGCGCGCCCCATATGACGCGCACGATGGAAACATCGATATCAAAATACTCGGATACGCCGCCGCATACGCCACATATCATTTTGTTGACCGTGGACCTGTAAAGCTTTTTATGCATCCAAATACTCCTTTAACCCCGCGGGTTCGGCCGCGCGCCTGCCCGCAACGGTTGAAGTTCCGAAGGAAAACAGATGGCTTTGCACCCGGTCGCGCCGCAGCAGGCGCAGCATGCTTCCAAACTCGCTGTACGCAAGCTGGACAAGCGTCATCAGCATGGCGGAGGCCTTCTGCACCGTCGGGTTTTCATCCAGCGTCACATGCAGCGTATCCTCCTTGAGCACGAACGTTACGATGCGGGTGCAGGGCGTGGTGAGGTAATAGAGGTACAGCCGCAATTGCGCCTCGCCGTTACTTAGCATGCCGAAACGGGCGGAAATGCCCACGGGATGCTGCTCCTCGCCGATCTGCAGCGTGGCGTGGGTGAACGCGTCCTCCCTGATCTCCAGTGTATGCGTGGCGTCCCCTTCCTTTATGGAAAGCGCCATGCCGCCGTCCTCCGCCGCACGGAAGGATACGGAGGAAATGCCCGCCGGGAATATGTTGTGGACGCTTTGCAGCACAAACGGGAATATGCCCGTCTTGTTCGCGTCAAACGAATAGGTGTTGCCCGAAAGCTGCTCGCGCACCCAGTTGAAGGGCATGGGCATGCAGCCGTTGGGGGAGGCGTCCTCCTTGTTGCGGCAGGAAAGCTCGGATAAAAACGAGGAAAGCGCGCGCTGCGCCGCGGGGTTTTTAGGAAGCGGCGCATGGTTCGCGTTTGGGAAGCAGCGGTACACATACTCCATCGTATCGGTCTGCGCAAACAGCAGCGGGGAACCGCCGAAGAGCACCACCAGCGCGTCTTGCTGGGGCAGGGCGAGCATGTACTGGCCGAACGCGCCGTTAAAGAGGTATCCGCCCGGGTGCGGCGCGCACCAGATCTGGTAGCCGTAGCCGTCCTTGCACTCGCCGTTGGGCGTTTCGATCTGCACGCGGGTGGATTCCTTCACCCAGTCTTCGCTCAGGAGCCGGCGCTCCTCGCCGTTTACCGTGTATTTGCCGTTCTGCAGGTACAGCAAGCCTATTTTCGCCACGTCCTCCAGCCTCAGCGTCAGCCCCCAGCCGCCCTTTTCCGTGCCCATGGGGCAGGTGTCCCAACTGACGTCGCGGATGCCCAGCGGCTCGAACAGGCGGGGCTCCAGGTATTCCAGCAAGCCCATTTTCGCCTTGCGCCGGACAATGGCGGCGAGCATGTAGGAGTTCATGGAGTTGTAGCAAAACTGCGTGCCGACGGGGAACCGCGTGCCCGCGTCCAGGAATTCCTGCTCCCAGTCCGGGCCCAGCGCGGAGCCGACCTCGTTGAACCGGGAGCCGGTGCTCATGGTCAAAAGATTCCAGACGGTGGCGTCCTTATAGTGGTGCGCGGACGGGTCGGCGACCTTATCCGCGAATATGTCCACAAGGCGCTCGGAAAGAGAAAGCTTTCCCTCGTCCACCAGCATGCCGATGGCGATACCCGTGATGCTCTTGCTCAGCGAGTAAAGCTGGTGCGGGTATTCCTTTCCGTACGGGGCCCAGTATCCTTCCGAGATCACATGCCCGTTCTTCACCACCATCATGGCGTGCAGATTGGAGGCAAGGCTCGAGTCAAGCGAATGGTACAGCGTGAGGATGTCGCGGCTGTTCATGCCCTGATCCTCGGGCGTGGAGCGCGGCAGCGCGGAAACGGGCCCGCGGCCGGAAATCCGCTTCTGCGGCGTATACGGATAGGTATATACGTGCTGAAAGTCCTGCCGCGCAAAGCGCCACAGCATGTCCACCGTCCGCTTTTCAAGCGACTGGTCCACGACCGTCAGCCCCCTGCGCAAAGGCCCGCGCTTGCGCTTCAATACCGGGCGCCTTTTTTCACAGAGCGCGCGGTAGCGTTCCTCCACGCCGTCCATTACCTTTTCCCACGGGATGGGTATGGTTTCTTTCGCGCGCTCGCCTACCGCCTTGAGGCGGTGCATATCCGAAAGCGCCAGGTCCAGCACGGCCGCCAGGGACTCCCGGTCGTTCTCGCACAAAAAGCCGTTCTTGCCGTCCTGTATCACCTCCGCGGGGGCGCTGTCCATCAGCACCACGGAGGGCGTGCCCGCCGCCGCAGCTTCGCGCACCACAAGGCCCGCCGTATCGTACGCGGAGGGGAACACGAATAAGGACGCGCTTGCGTAAAGCCCGTTGAGCGTGCGCGCGTCCGCGATATGCCCGGTAAAGCGGACGGCGTCATGCAGCCCCAGCTCGTCCGCGAGTGCGCGTATGGCGTCAAAATCCTTGCCCTGGCCTGCCAGCACAAGCAGAAAACGCTTGCCGCTGCGGTGCAGCGCCGCCGCGGCCTCCAGCGTGAGCCGGATATTCTTTTTGCGGTCCATCTGCCCCACATACAGCAGCACCGGGTCGCCGTTCAGGGCGTAGGCTTCCTTTACGGCCGCCTTGTCCGCTTCGGTGATTACGGGGATATTGGTGCCATGGGGCACGATCTCGATGCGCCCGGCATAGCCATAGGAGCGCAGGGTCTGCGAGGCCAGGTAGCTGACCGTCCAGACCTCGTCGCAGCGGTCGAAAAAATCCGCCACATATTTCGCGCCGATCTGCGCGATGCCCTCGCTGCGGGTGTAGCGGAGGATATCGTCCTGGTACTTGGAGTGGAACGTGCCGATCAAAGGGATCTTGTGCTTTGCGGCAAGGCGCGCCGCCTCCAGCCCCGAGGGGCCGGGGCTGTGCGCGTGCACGATATCCAGCTCCACCATGTCCATACGGGTCACATAGTGATTGTCCAGCTTCGCGATGCCGGTGCTGTACTGCGGGGAGCCGGGCACCTTGACGGAAGCGAAATCCACGATTTCAAACGGATAATTGCCGCGGTAGCCCGCGTCGCGCATGGGGACGACGACATAGCACTCGTGCGAGCGCCTGGCAAGAGACTGCGCGTATTCAAATGTTACGCGGCCCACGCCGTCCACAATGGGCAGAAACGTATCGTTGCATTGCGCAATGCGCATAACTTCCCGTCCTTTCGTTTGGCCGTATTCCACTATCATTTTACCATGCAAGGAAAGAAATGCGTGTGAAATTTCCTGACGAAAAACGTGACAAAACGGCAACGCATCCGTCAAATGCAGGTACGGAAAAAAGGCGCCGCCGCGAAAAAAGGCGATCGCCCCATTTCTTTTCCACGGATTCATATGATCCGCCTATTTCTGCAAGCCGCTGGAGTAGTGGATGTTGTTTTCGCTGTCGATAAACACCGCTTCCATGCCGGGGATGGATTCCACAAGCGCCATGCCCTTTTCCAGGCCCATCACGAAGCAGGCGGTGTCGTATGCGTCCGCCGTCAGGGAGTCCTTTGTGAGTATGGTGACGGAAGCGAGGCCGTTCTGCACGGGCCAGCCCGTTTTCGGGTCTAAGATATGGTGGTAGCGCACGCCGTCCAGCGTAAAACCGCGCTCGTATACCCCGCTTGTCACCACCGCGCTGTCCGTGGCGGGCAGCGTGATGAGCGGCTGGCCCGTAGGCTCTATCGGGTCCTGGATGCCCACGTTCCAGGGCGCACCGTCCGGCCGGCCGCCAATCACCACGACGTTGCCGCCGAAGTTTAAAATGCCGCGCTTCACCCCGCGGGAGCGGCAGTATTCCGCGATCTTGTCCGTGATATAGCCTTTTGCGATGGAGCCGAGCTCGATCTGCATGCCCGCGGGCAGCGTCACGGTGCTGCCTTCGAGCTTCACTTTCGTATAGTCCGCAAGCTTTGCGGCCTTACTCAGCTTCTCCGCGTCCGGCAGGGAGGGCGTCTCGCTTTTAAAATCCCAGAGAGCCACGCTGGGCGCTACCGTGATGTCGAACGCGCCGCCGCAGGCGGCGCTCGTTTGCGCGGAGGCTTCCAGCACTTCGCGCGTGTAGTCGCTCACGGTAACGGGCTGCCCGTTTGCGTGGTTGATGTTCCATACGTCGCTGCCCTCGATCGTCTTGGAGAGCAGGTTTTCATATTCCGCGACCTTATTGAGCGCGTCATCCACGACCTCCTGCTTCACGCCGTAGGCCGCGATGCTGATGACGGTGTCCAGGTAAAAGCCTACGGCGGATACCTTTTCATTTGGCGACGGGCCGCAGCCGGAAAGCAGCAGCACGGGCAGGAGCGCGCACATAAGCGCGCGGGAAAGCAGCTTCTTCATATGAACCTCGGTCAAGCTTTTTGCCGCCGGTCATACCGGCGGACTCCATTCCTGTACATAAGGCGCTATTAAAAACGCCATGTTTCATCATAGCACAGTTTGTCCCGCTGGGGACATATAAAAATACGGCGCTGCCGCGGCTCAAAACGCGCGGCAGCGCCGGCTCTGTTTTTCTATGCGCCTATTGCGCCGGGTTGAGCATGATATCCAGGCAGATATTGCCTACGGAGGTCACGATGCAGGAAACGGTATTGAGCGCGTATTGCCCTTTTTCCGCTTCCCCGGTCACGACCCTTGGCGGGAGGATGTCGCAGGCGAGGTCTTCATCGGTGAGCAGCGTCATCACGTTCCCGCTGATGATGTTTGCGATCTCTCCGATGGCGGAGGTCACAAATTCGTCCACCTCCGAAATTTCCATGCCGCTCATGATATTGACCATGTTGAGGCAGGTTTCATACGGAAAGCTGTAGACCACCCGGCCCGTCAAATCGCCGGTCACGCCGATGGAAACCTCCACGGCGTCAAGACTGCGGGTATCCCCGCGCAGAGGCTCCGCGTATACGTTGTCCAGGTCCAGCATCAGCCGGAACACATGCTGCGTCGCCTGCAGAAACGGGCGGTACAGTGCTTCAGACATTGGGCGACACCCCCTTTTCCCTTTCATACGCGCCGATCTGCTGATCCTCTGACGCGACGTGGTTGATGAGCCACGCAAGCAGCTTGCCGCCGAACTGCTGCATCAGGCGCTCATCGTAGCCCTGCTGTTCGTACCGTGCGGCCACTTCCGCCACATAGGCGACCATTCCGGCATGAAGCGCCTTGTGCTCCGCAAGGCCGGGGTATCCGATCTTCTGCTGGTAGGCTTCCTCGTCCTCAAAATGAGTCACCACATATGCCTTCATGAAATCCAGCGTCTCGTTTACCTTTTCCACCTTTTCTTCCCATGAAACGGGGGAGCGGAGCGTCTGCATAAACGCGTCCACCCGCCGGAACAGCTCTTTGTGCTGCGTATCGATCAGGGGAACGCCCAACTCATACTTATCCTTCCAGAGCATACCGTGTCCTTTCCGCATTTTGATGCAAGCGATTTCTTACCGTATTAGTTCGGAAGAAACCGCACGGTTCATAAGCGGCAGCAGCGGGCCTTTGGAATTGTTTTTTTTGTATCAGAAGAAATTGGTCAAGGCGGCGCTTTTATGGTTCGCGCCGATTTTTATCAACAAATTGACGAGTTGTTCCGGTGGCCCTTGAAAAAGTGAGGCGCTTTTTCCGGACATAAAAACGCGGAGACCTGCGGTCCCCGCGTTTGCTGTCTCCCGGATGCTATACGGCCTGAGTGTTGCCTCAGGCGCCCTCACGCCCGTTCTGACGGTGAGGGACGTCCCGGTACTTGAATAAGCACTGTTCTGCCCTCGATGCTAGTATGTCCGGGCTCAAGAAAAATACGCGCGGAACAGTAAAAAATTTTTCTGAATTTTTTGGGAATCCTTTTTCGCATTTTGTAATCCCTCTTAAATTAACGCGCGACATAGCACTTTCCGAAAAGCAAAGGCGGGAACTTTCGTTCCCGCCGCCGCTGTCGCCCGGACTGAATACCGCTCGAATGAATTCGAGTTTTCTCCTGCCCTTGTTGGCAATGGAGGTTGTTTTCGTACTGTTACGCACTCTTACCACCTCACGCATGTTAGTATATCCGCCCGCAAAACGCATAAACGAGGGAAAATATGCCAATTACTCAAAAAATATCACCGGCTGCAAGCGCCGCCCGATGTTTGGCTGTTATAACCTTTTTTGTATTGGATACACTCAAAACACGCAACCTTTTGGGTTGATACAACGTTATAAAGGAGGAACCCGTATGGAACATAAAGGAACACGCGGTGCGTTCAGGGAAAATGCGTCGGCGTTTCTCAAAAAGCAGGGGTTTTATGTGGTGATGGGGCTGTGCGTCCTGTGCATCGGGATTGCGGCGGCGGTTGCGCTGCTGCCGGATGCGGAGGCGCAGCAGCCGGAGTCCACGCCTCTTTCCCAGGCGGCGGGGGCGAACCAGGATGAACCCCTGAGCGAGGCGGCGCGCCCGACGGCGGCGCCCACGCCCGCCGTTACGCCGGAGCCTTCGCCATCCTCCGCGCCCACGCCCACCCCCAAGCCCAGGCGCCAGGCCGAAAGCAAATTGGCGCCGCCCGTGGACGGGGAGGTCATCTGGGGGTTCGCGGTGGATACGCTGCTCTATTCGGAAACGCTGGAGATCTGGACGACGCATGACGGCGTGGACATCAAGGCCCGCCTGGGCACGGACGTCATCGCCGTCAAGAGCGGCACGGTGGAAAAGGTGTATGACGACAAAAAGCTGGGAATCAGCGTGCTCGTGGAGCATGAGGATGGCTTAAAGAGTCTCTACGCAAACCTCGCGAACCCCGCCGCCGTAAAGGAAGGGCAGCGCGTGAACGCGGGCGAGAAGCTCGGCGCGGTGGGCGATACCGCGGTGAGCGAATGCGCCATGGACCCCCATCTGCACTTTGCGCTTTACCGGGACGGCCAGGCGGCCGATCCCTCCAAGTACGTGTTGCTTGGGGATTAATGGCCGCCATGGGAGAAGTTTTGAAGAATGTATGAACTTTCCGGATTGCGGTTCCTTTCTGCTTGGCGGGAGGGTATAATCCATAGTAAGAAAGATTGCTCCCAGACAAGTCATATTTTACCATGGATTGTGCCGCAGAATGGGGGAAAAGGATATGAACAGCAATAAAGGAGGGATCCATATGAAAACAACTTCTGCACGCCGCACGCTTGCGTTCGCGCTGGTGATGCTCGTCATGCTGGCCGCGGCGCTCCCCGCAATGGCGGCGACTTCCAAGGTGTACGCCACGACCGCCGTCAACGTGCGCAGCGGCCCCGGCACGAACTACAACATCATCGGTTACCTGGATAAGGGCGAGGTGGCCACAAAGCTAGGCACCTCCGGCAACTGGACAAAGGTCGATTACAACGGCAGGACCGGCTATGTGAATACGCCGTATGTCAAGCCGTACGGAAGCGATGACGACCCCGTCGTCATAGACGACAACACCGCGGTAACGGCGTATGTCAACGGTTCGGTCAACATCCGCTCCGGCCCGGGCACCAGCTACGCGAAGCTCGGCGAGTTCAAGAAGGGCGACTCCGTGGTGGTGGTGGGCGCCACCGGTTCCTGGTCCATTATCAAA
This sequence comes from Feifaniaceae bacterium, assembly GCA_035561315.1. Classification (GTDB taxonomy): domain Bacteria; phylum Bacillota; class Clostridia; order Christensenellales; family CAG-138; genus JAEYLA01. The sequence goes on along the minus strand of DATMXR010000149.1, from coordinate 1,181 downwards.
TGGGGCACGGGCACGGCCTACGTAAGCTCGTCCTACCTCTCGAAGGCTTCCCCGGATACGGGCTCCGGCTCCGGCACGACCACCACCATGGTGGCGACCGCCAACGTCAACGTCCGCACGGGCCCCAGCACGAGCTATTCGATACTCGGCTATCTTGTAAAGGGTGAAACCGTCCAAAAGACGGGGACTTCCGGCAACTGGACGCAGGTGAAGTACAACAACAGGACGGCGTATGTGTCCAGCACCTATCTCAAGGCGTATACGGGCGGCGGCACCACCCCGCCAAGCTCGTCTTCAAGGCTGTACGCGATCAAGGAAACGGCTGTGCGCGTCGGCCCCGGCACGTCCTACCGCGCGATCGGCTATCTTGATTACGGCGACAGCATCACCTACCTCGGCACATACAACGCCAAATGGTATGAGGTGCAGCTGGGCGTAAACATCGGCTACGTATACGCGCCGGATATGCGCCTGTACGGCACCGGGTCCGACACCGGCTCCACGGGCGGGACGGTATACGCCACCTACACCGTGCCGGTATATTCGGGCACTTCCACCTCCAGCACGCGGCTCGGGTACCTGTATGAAGGGGACAGCGCCGCGCGCACAGGCTCCGTCGGCAGCACGTGGACCAAGATCAAATTTGAGGGCCAGACCGGCTACGTGCAGACCAGCCGGGTCGTCGTAACGCCCGGCGGAACCAGCACGTCCGGCTTCAGCAAGCTCAATACCTGGATGTATGCGCCCAAAAGCTACACCTACTGCTACTCCATCCCCTACGAGCAGAGCTCTTACCGCACCGGGTATTTAAGCCGCAACGAGCAGGTATGGGCGGTGGCCACCAACGGCGAGTGGATACAGATACTCATCGACGATGAAACCATGTATGTGCCCGCCTCGGATCTTGAGTATTACAGCGGCTCCGGTTCCGGCTCCGGCTACGGCTCGCCCGGCCAGACCATGTATGTGCAGAAGCTTGCGGGCGCGCCCGCGTATAAGGATCTTGGGAAGAACGAGATCGATTGGCTGGACCGCGGTCAGGCCGTCACGATCGTGTACAGGGTCGGCGACTATTACTTTGTCACATGGGGCAGCAAGAAGCCCTATAAGGAGGCCTATGTGGCGGTGGACCGCCTCGGGCCCAGTTATCCCCGCTGAGCATTCAACCGCAAAGCGTCCCG
>DATMXR010000148.1:0-17033 GCA_035561315.1 Feifaniaceae bacterium | reverse complement strand
GGCCGGGGGCGGCGGAAGCATATCTTCATCTGGAGGAGACGATCAGATGAGAAAATACGCGGCGTTTCCGGTTCCGGATCTCCACGGCAACGCGGGCTCCATGGGGCCCGGCGAACGGGAGCAGCGGTATCATCCGTATGTGGAGCCCGTCCGCCAGCGGGGGCCTAACCGCCCGTAGGCAGGAAAACGAATAAGGAGGAACTGTTTTTTCGTGCAGAACGATAAAAAAGCGCAAAACTATCAGGCCATGGTAAAGGACCGCGCTCCCAAGAGCAGGACCTTTACCATGTGCCTCAAAGCGTTCCTGGTGGGCGGCGTCATTTGCTGCATCGGCCAGCTCATCCACGATACGGGGGAACAATGGTTCCAGCTCAACGAGGAGGACGTGGCCATATACACCGCCATCGTACTGGTATTTCTGGGCGCGTTTTTAACGGGCCTGGGCGTATACGACAAAATCGGCGCGTTTGCCGGCGCGGGCTCCGTGGTGCCCATCACGGGGTTTGCGAATTCCATTGTCGCCCCGGCGATGGAGCACAAGACGGAAGGGTTTGTCATGGGCGTGGGCGCGAAGCTTTTCAGCCTCGCGGGTCCCGTGCTGGTGTACGGCATTTCAAGCTCGATACTGGTCGGGCTGCTATCTTTGCTATTTTAGGGATACCGGAGGAACGGATGACAGCGTCAAAAAGACGTGGGGAACATACTGTGGTGTTCGACAGGCAGCCCAGGGTTTTGAGCACCGCCAATATCGTGGGGGACGTGGAAGGCAAAGGCCCGTTGGGGTCCGCGTTCGACATGGTGCTCACCGACGATACCTGGGGGGAAAGTAGCTGGGAAAAGGCGGAATGCAAGATGTTCGAGCAGGCCGTCCGCCTTGCGCTGACCAAGGTGAACTGGGATACCAAAAAGCTCAATTGCCTCCTGGGCGGGGATTTATTGAACCAGATCATCACCGCGAACTATGCGGCGCGGCAGCTTGGCATCCCCTTTCTGGGCCTGTACGGCGCATGCTCCACCATGGCGGAATCGCTGCTGCTGGGCAGCATGCTCATCGACGGCGGCTTTGCGGAAAACGTGGCCTGCGCGGCTTCCAGCCATTTTTCCACGGCGGAGCGGCAGTACCGCTATCCGCTCGAGATGGGCACCACCAGCCCGCCCACCGCGCAGCGCACGGTGACGGGCGCGGGCGCCATGATATTGAGCGCGGAACCCATTACCGAAGGGCAGAAAGGCCCCGCCGTGTTCCGCAGCATCCATGCCGAAAGCGGCACCATCGGCATGGTGATCGACATGGGCATATCCGACGCCGCCAACATGGGCGCGGCCATGGCGCCCGCGGCGTGCTCCACGATATTGACGCACCTTGCGGATATGGGGCGGGCGGCTTCTTATTACGACGCCATCATCACGGGCGACCTGGGCAGCTTCGGCTCGGAAATGCTGCATGAATTGTGCATGGACGAGGGCGTGGATCTCGCAAACAGGCACCTGGACTGCGGAAACCTGGTATTCGACGCGCAGCAGCAGAACGTCAATTGCGGCGGGAGCGGCTGCGGCTGCTCCGCCGTGGTGCTGAGCGCGCATTTGCTGCATCTTTTGGAAAAGGGCACATGGAAGCGGATACTGTTCCTGGCCACGGGCGCGCTGATGAGCCCGGACGCCACCATGCAGGGGGAGAGCATCCCCGGCATCGCGCATGCCGTCGTGCTGGAGAGGGATGATTGATCATTGCCCCCCAACTAAATCTTGAAACAGCTTGGCGGTCTGTTTGCCGCCATACTGCGTCAAAAATGCTCGCGATACCTTACGGGTATTCCTGCGCTTTTTTCCTTGCCTGGCGAAAAATATCCTCGCCAATCTGAATTCACTATTTAATTGGGAGAGCAATAGCCGTGTTCTTTGATTATTTGATGGTATTCGTCATCGGCGGCGCGATCTGCGTCGTAGGGCAGCTGTTCATCAGCCTGACCCGCATGACGCCCGCGCGCGTATTGGTGCTGTTCGTGACGGCGGGCGTATTTTTGACGGCAATCGGCCTGTACGAGCCGCTGGTGGAGCTTGCCGGGGCCGGGGCCACCGTGCCGCTGACCGGTTTTGGCTACGCGCTGTGCAAGGGCGCGATCAAAGGGGCGCAGGAAAGCGGCGTGCTGGGCGCGTTTACGGGCGGCATGACCGCCACCGCGGGCGGCGTGTCGGCGGCGATACTGTTCGGATATATTTGCGCGGTGCTTTTTAAGCCGAAGACGAAGAAATGAGGTATCGGCGCTTTAACGCTCAATGGGGAAACATTTATTTGGCTCCCTCTGACGAGGGAGCTGTCGGCTGAAAGCCGACTGAGGGAGAGAGAAACAACAAAAACACTGTTTCCCTTCACGGCTGCGCCCGCCTCCCTCATCAGAGGGAGGCTCAGCGGCCTGTTACAACCGCATACGTCACATATTCCTTGTCCAAATGATACCCCAGCTTTTCCGCCAGCGCCACGGACCGTAAATCGTGCGCGTCCCAGCTTGGATAAAGCCCTTTCGTAAGACATGCCAAAATCAGCTTCGCGCAGCAGGCGAGCGCAAGCCCCCTGCGCCGGAATTCCGGCTTCGTATCAACCTCTATTTCGATCCCTTCGTCATATACGGAATAGGAGGCGGCGCCCGAAACGGGGGCGTCCCCGTAAAGCGCCATTACGCCGAGCCCGTGCTCTTGAAACGCGTCATAGGTCGGGAACTGGGAACACAGGTCCCGCGACCACGGCTCGGTTTTTGCTTTATGGTAAAGCGCCTCGTCCAGCATGGAAAGCGAAAAGTTCGGCGGCACTGTTTCGGCGTACGCCCGCAGCTTCGCCCTGTCGAACGCATCCGGCTCTTTTTTGATGGCATACCGGAGCGTTTTTTGAAACCTGCCCGGATAAGCCTGTTCGATCCGTTTTCCCCAGGCTTCGTCCCGCGGAATCATCAGAATGGTCTCGGAAGGGAACGCCGGGGGGATGTTTTTTACCAGCGCGGTATCGGGCGCGCCCGCGAAAAAACAGAAATCCCCCACGATGATCTGTGCGGAGGCGGGCTTTTCCGCGTCGTCCGCCCACGCTTCCCCCATATACCCCTGCAGGCAGGACCAAAGGAGCGTTTCGTTCCACCCCTCAAACAGCGGCGCGACAGTCGGCGCCGCCTCGTTTCGCACCCGTTCCATACGCTCCCCCCTTGAGCGGCAAAAGCCCTATTGGGCCGCCTCCGCGTCCGCCGCAGGCAGCGCGTTCAGATCCAGCAGGTAGGCCGCGCGGATGAGCGTGCCGCTGTCGTCCGTTTCATAGCGGTTGAGTATCAGCGTGTCGTTCCGGCTCCCGGCGTAAAGCTCGGGCGCGGAAAGGTCAAGAAGCCGCTCGCTTTTGCCCGCGGCGATGTCGTACACCCACAGCGTGTAGGGGTACGGGTCGGCGGAGCTAACGGATTCCGGCGTTTGTGCGGGCGTAGCGCTTTCGGCCGGGGCGGGGGAAGCGGCATCCTCGGTATCGGCGGTATCGTCCGCCAATTCGCCCTCGCCGCCTGTGTCCTCCGTCTGGCCGCCCGAAATGCGGCTTTCGATGTAATAAAGCCGCATGCAGTCCTTGGAGAACACGGCGTCGTACGGGTAAAATTCGTCGGTGATGGTCGCCGTATTGCCCGTGGCGGTCTCATAGAGCGTAAGAGCGCTCCCCTTCGAAGCCGCGGCGGTGCCTTCGCTCGATTCCACAATCGCCATATAGCGCGCGTCGGAGGAGATTACGAACCGGCCGCCGCTGCGGAAGGGCTTGCGAATACCGCCCTCCGGCTTGATGCGGTAGAGCATGGAGCCGCCCTCCATCGTTGCGTGCGCGAAATACAGCTCGCCGTCGTAAAAGCCGAGCGAGCCTTCATCCACGCTGTTGCGGTCCACCAGGCTGTGGCGGCTCGCTTCATCGGGTATGGAATAGTCGAACTGGTGCAGCTCTATGCCGGATACGCCGGTGATGGCGTATATGGTGGTGCCCAGGCTGTTCCAGATAAACGTGCTGGTGTTGCCGCCGAAGCCCATTTCGGAAAGGTCGTTTAACAGCTCGTACGTATCCGCGTCAAACACATACAGGTGCGTGCTGCCGCTGGCGCGCTCGAGCACCGCGAGCTTGCGCCCGTCCGGCGAATACTGTGCCTTTTCTATGGCCGAAAACTCGAATGACATCGCCAATGTCGTCTGCCCGTCCGGCCTTACGATATAAAGCTCCTGATAGGGCGCTTCCCCCGCGGCCGCGGGCAGCTCCCTGCTGCATAAAATGCCCTCGCTGTTGGGGAGGTCGCAAAGGTAGAGCCCGTCCGGCACAAGCGCGGGCAGCGTCAGCTCCGCGCCGCTTAAATGCCGCACGGCGGGGGTCTCCATGGCCGTCAGGTAATTGAGTGCCGCGTTGAATTCCGGAAGCCCGGCCGCGCCAAGCGTCACGACCGCGCAGTGCGCTCCCGGGATCTGCGGGTAATTGGCTTTGGCGTTTTCCAAATATACCTTCGCGTCGGCCTCCGTAGGGAAGGGAGGGGAGATCAGAAGCTTGTTGCTGAGGTCGCTTGCGAAAGTGGGGGAGGCGTCTATTTCCGCGGAGACGTTGCCTGCGCAGTAATCCTCGAACGCCTGCATGGTCACGAAATACTGCGGCTTGTCCTCCTCGGCCTTTGGCCGCAGGCGGATGGTGAGCGTGTCGCCCTCTTCCGCCGCTTTTATGTTGACCGGCCCGGTCAACTGGAAGCAGATGTTCACGCGCGGGTTTTCAAACAGGGAATACTGGAACGCGCCGCTTACGAGCGGGTCGTTCCATTCCAGCGCGTGCGAATAGTCCCAGTAGGCGAGGTTGTCGAACGAAACAAAGAGCCGCGCGGGCGCGTCCAGCGTATAAACGGAATAAACGGGGACGCCGCCGCCTTCTGTTTCCGCGGCGCCGCCGGACATCCGGCTGCCGGAAACAAAGCGCATGGTCAGCACCGTTTCGGTTACGCCCTCCACGGCCTCCGCCGATACGGCAAGGCTTTTGAGGTTCAAATCGCCGACGCCTTCCGCGCTGCCGCCAAAGGCGGTCTCGCCCGCGCCGATATAGCCGGGCAGTACGGTCTCCGACTGCGCCTGCTGCGGCTTTGCGCAGGCGCTCAAAAGCAGCACAAGCAGGAGGCACAATGCCGCACGGGTTCTCATGGACGGATCTCCTTCGTATGGAAACTTCGGTCTGTATGGTATTATATCATAAAAGAATGAACAAAAGGAAAACAACCAATACGAGGGAAGGAGCGGCCGCTTCTTCAAATTGAATTCCATGTTTGTACTCCTCTATTTGATTTGTTAAAATTGGGTTAACGCAAATATAGCTTCCCGAGGTGGCTTTGTGAAGGTATGCATCGAGAAAATAGACCAAACTAGGCCCGAACAGGTGATCATCCAATGCTACAGGGTCACCGGTACGGTAGCGAGCATCTTTAATTATGTAAAATCGACCGATATTACACTGGCCGGGTATTCCGACGACCGGGTGACGCAGCTTTTTTTGCAGGATATCTTCTATGTGGAAGCCGTGGACAACCGCGTGTTCGCGTATACGCAAAAAGAAACGTTTGAATTGAAATGCAAGCTCTATGAATTTGAGGAAGCGTATGGCGGGCAGCGGTTTTTCAGGTGTTCCAAGTCGATGGTCGTGAACCTCATGAAAATTGACAGCGTGTATCCCATATTGAACGGACGGTTTGCGGCCAGGCTGTTTAACGGGGAGGAAGTTATTATATCCCGCCAGTATGTTTCAGCGCTGAAGTCTTTTCTAACAGGAGGCAGCTTATGAGCTTTCGCAGTTTTTTAAAGCAGTGTGCGATGGAGTTTTTTATCATTACCACCTGCGTCAATGTGGCGACAGCCCTGATTGGGCCGGTGCTGCATCCGCAAATGACGTTTGGATTTCAAGCGTTTTACTCGCCGGTGATCAGCGGCATTTTGGGGACGCTTCCCTCCATCATTTTGTACTCGAAAAAAGAACTGAACTTCAGGCAGACGATCATACGCAAAATACTGCATCTGATCGCTTTGGAAGCCCTGCTGACAGGGTTCGCGTGGCTGAACGGGAACCTCTCCGATATTTTTACAGCCCTGCTGTTCATAGGCATGGTGTTCCTGGTATATCTTGCGGTAAATCTAATAGGCTGGACCTTAGAAAGCCGGGAGGCCAAGCACATCAACGAGGGCCTGAAAGCGCTGCAAAACCGCGAGTAACGCAACTTACAGCCATATAACGCAACTTACCCCCCATTTCATTGACGACGAGGCGGGCAAACGCCTATACTTGCGTCTAGAAACGAAATGGAGGGATTTTTTATGTTGGGGAGTATTACGCTGCTGCTTGCGGTACTTTTGCGGGCAGGATATACGGTATATTGTTGCGTTCGCAAATCAGAGCAGCCTGCCTTACAGCGCGCCATGCGTTTTTTCGGGCTGGGCGCTGTATTGCTGCTTCTGTGCCTGGGCGTTTTTGAATGGGGCTTCCGGTGGGCGCCGCTGGTTTTTGTGCTGGCTGTTTTATCAATCATCAGCCTCATAGGTATATTTGCCCGGCCCAAAGAGAAGCCGTTCCGCAGGGGCAGGGCGGTACTTGCGGGAATCGGGGGCGCTCTATTATTTGCTATAGCCTTGCTTCCGGCCATCGTATTTCCGCAATACGAGCATCCGCCAGTCACCGGCCAATATGGGGTGGCGACCGCCGAATACACCTATGCGGACAAGACCCGTATAGAGAGGTATTCGGCCGCGGGGGAAAACAGGGAGGTCAACGTGGCGTTCTGGTATCCCGAGAATACGGAAGGGAAATTTCCGCTGGTCGTCTTCTCCCACGGCTTCTGCGGCGTCAAAAACAGCAACGAATCGGCCTTTATGGAGCTGGCCAGCCACGGGTATGTGGTTTGCTCCATTGATCACCCGTACCACTCGTTTTTTACGGTGAACGCCGGGGGAAAGGTTACGACCGTGGACGCGGGCTACATGAGAGAATACGCCGCCTTAGGCGATGACAAGGCGGAAAACCTGAAGCTGTTCCAAAAATGGATGGGTGTCCGGGTTTCGGACATCGACTTTGTCATCGATACGATACTCCAAAGCGACGGCGGCGTGTACCGGCTTGTGGACCATACAAAAATCGGCGTGTTCGGGCATTCGCTTGGGGGTGCTGCGGCGATGGGGGTCCCGAGAGCGCGGGAGGACATCGACGCGGTCATCAACATCGACGCGCCCATGATGTGCGAATTGACCGGCGTGGAAAACGGCGCTTACACCGTAAACACCGAACCCTACCCGGTTCCGCTGCTCAACATCTATTCGCAGTATCTCTATGACAACGGCATACGCACGGATGATGAGATGTATTTCGAAAACCGGCTGGTATCCGCTACGGCCCCGGCGTCTTATGAAGTCGTATTTGGCGGCGCGCAGCATATGAGCCTGACCGATCTCGCTTTGGTTTCGCCAATGCTCGCAAGCGCTTTGGATTCCGGACGCAGAGCGGAAATCAACGTCAATACCTGCCTTGAAACCATGAACCGCATCATACTGGAGTTCTTTGACTGCTATTTAAAGGACGCCGGAAGCTTTTCCTCCGCCGGGACGTATTGAGGCGATTTGAAAAATAATTGGCCGGGGCCGTCCGCTGTGGCGGCCTTTTTGCTTCCTATCGTCCATTGACGTTTTGAAAAATTGCGCGCCGGGGTATCAAGTATATAACGGAATTCACACAATACGTAGGGGAGGAAACGGACATGAACCGGTACTGCGTATTTCTGCGCGGCGTCAACGTGAACGGCGTTTCCGTCAAAATAGCGGCGCTGCGGGAGGCGTTTTGGGCCATGGGCTATCCGGGCGCGAAAACGGCGCTTGCATCAGGCAACGTGATCGTCTCGCTGGAGGATGGCGCGGATATCGGCGCGCATAAGGCGAAAATCGAGCGCGGGCTTTCCGCCGCGTTTTCCTATGGCGCGCATGTGCTGCTGCGAAGCGAGGCCGAACTTGCGTCGCTCATAGAGACCGCGGGCAAAGTGAGCGTGCCGGAAGGCTGCCACCTGTATGCGCTGTTCATTGAGGGGCCGGAAGCGCTCGCAGCCCTCGAGGACGGGTTTTCCGCAGCTTCGCACGGGCCGGACGAGCGGTTGATCTCCATGGAAAAGGATGCGTTCTGGATCGTGAAGAAGGGTGGAACGCTCGATACCGAGTTTTCCAAAAAGGTATTGGGCAGGCGGCTGAAAAGCGCGCTGACCTCGCGCAATATAAATACGGTGCAAAAGGTCGCGGCAATGATGGCGAAGCGCCCCTGAACCGCTACCCTTTGCGCCTTGTTTCACAATATTGCTACATTGTGCGTGTTGCGCGGGAAGCGTTGCGTGTTATAATTAAAGTCAAAGAAAGTCAAAATCCGAATCGGAAAGGGGGCGCAGAGGTGTCGATATTGTCGGACAGCATAGAGCTGTTTATCAAGGAACTGATGCAGCAGAGCGATGAAATATCGCTCCAGCGCAACGAGCTTGCGCAGCATTTTGCCTGCGCGCCTTCCCAGATCAATTATGTGCTGAGCACGCGCTTCACGCTCGACCACGGCTACGTCATCGTCTCCCGCAGGGGCGGGGGCGGCTACATCCGGCTGATCCGTGTGGAAACCGGCTGCGGCAACCCGCTGCACGATACGGCCTGCGGCATAGGGGAAGCGCTTACCCGGCACGAGACCCACGCGATGGTCGCCCGGCTGACGGAGGCCGACGCGCTGGATGAACGGGAGGCAAAGCTGATCCTGGCCGCGGCGGACGCGTGCAGCCTGCCCACGCAGGAGCTTGAGGACGGCGCGCGCGCGCGGATCATACGGGGGATGCTGACTTCGCTTTTGCAACAGGGTGAAAGGGGTGCGTCATAATGTTATGTGACAATTGCAAAATCAACCAGGCCGGCGTACATACGGTCACGATCATAAACGGGTTAAAGCAGGAGCGCTATCTCTGCGCGGAGTGCGCGAAGAGCGCGCAGTTTTCCCTGCCCTCCATCATGGATCTGCTTTCCGGCGTCCAGGCCGCGCCGCAGCAGGCGGAGATCCCCGCCTGCGCCTGCGGGAACAGCTTTACGCGGTTCCGGCAGACGGGGCTTTTGGGCTGCCCGGAATGCTATAAAACGTTTGAGGCCGCGCTCACGCCCGTCATCAAACGGGCGCAGGGCGGCAAGCTCCGGCATGTGGGCCGCAAGCCCCAGCAGCTGACGGAGAAGGAGCAAGAACCCGCCGCGGAGCGGGAAGCTCCCTGCGGGCCGAAATCGGAATGCGGCCGCCTGCGCGGGGAATTGAAAAAGGCCGTTGCGGAGGAACGCTATGAGCGCGCCGCCGAGCTGCGCGACCGCCTGCGCGTATTGGAAGGAGAGGAGAACGCATGAAGGACGGCAGGAACACAAAGGACGTCAGGGACATCGTGCTTTCCTCCCGCGTGCGGCTGGCGCGGAATTTGGACGGTCTGCCGTTTCCGCACAATATGGAGGAACCGGAACTGGGGAAGCTGATTGAGCGGGTGGACGGCGCCATCAACCGCAAACGGGATTTCATGCTCATGCGCATGCCGGAACTGCCGGTGCGCGAGCGCAGGCTTCTGGTGGAGCGGCATCTCATCAGCCCCGACCTCGCGCAGAGCGGGGAGGGCGCGGCGCTCATCAGCAAGGACGAGACGGTCTCCATACTGGTCGGGGAGGAGGACCACCTGCGCATACAGGCCATGCTGCCCGGCATGAAGCTGGAGGAGGCGGATACGCTCTCCATGTCCATAGACAATATGCTCTCTTCGAAGCTGCCCTACGCGTTCGACGAGGAGCTTGGCTACCTGACCGCCTGCCCCACCAACGTGGGCACGGGCATGCGGGCGTCCGTCATGCTGCACCTGCCCGCGCTTTCCCTGACCGGGCAGACGGAGGCGCTGCTTTCCGCGATCAGCAAGCTGGGCTATGCCGTGCGCGGCATATACGGCGAAGGCAGCAGCGCGCCCGGGCATATTTACCAGATCAGCAATCAGATGACGCTGGGCACGCTGGAGGAGGACATCGTCAGCAATTTAATCGCGACCGTCTCCAGGGTCATCGACCACGAGCGCGGCGTGCGGGACGTGCTCTACCGCAACAACCGCCTGGAGGTGGAGGATATCGTGTACCGCTCCTGCGGGGTGCTGCGCTATGCGCGCAAGCTTTCCACCAAGGAGGCCATGGAGAATATCTCGAACCTCAAGCTGGGCTGCGGCATGGGGATACTGCCCGAGGACGCGCAGGCGACTTTGAACAGGCTTTTGACCGACGTGCAGAGCGCGTGCCTGGAACAGCGCACCGGCGGGGAGCTGACGGAAACGCAGCGCGACGAAGCGCGCGCCTCCGTTGTGCGCGAGGCGATCATGCCGATCGCATAAACATGCAGGGGCCGCCGCCCTCGGCGGCCCGCGGGACGCCCAAAGAGGTGCCCCTGCGATGCAATGTTTCGCCGAGGGAGCAATAAAACGCGAAGCAATAATACCGATAGCATAATAAAGAGGTGAAAACATGAACGCATTTGATCGTTTTACGGAGGGCGCGCGCCGGGCCCTGGCCATCGCGCAGGAGACCGCAAGGGAGCTTGGGCACAACTATGTCGGCACGGAGCACATCCTTTTAGGCCTGACCCAGGAGGACAATCCGGCCAGCCGGGCGCTTTCCCTCGCGGGCGTGGAGCACGACGATATTCTGAAACAGACCGAGCGCCTGGTGGGCCGCGGGGATTATCAGTTTACGGACAGCTTCGGCTATACGGCGCGCACCAAAAAGGTGATCGAGCTGAGCCTGTATGAGGCGAAGACGCTCAACAACAGCTACATCGGCACGGAGCACCTGCTCCTGGCGCTTATCCGGGAACGCGAAGGCGTTGCGGCCCGCATCCTGCAGGACCTGGGCGTGGACCTTGGCGAACTCCGGAAGGCCATGCTGGAGGAAAGGGCGGCCGAAGGCGGCGGAAAGCCCGGCGGCGGGCGGGGGAACGGCAAGGAGACCCCCACGCTCGATAAATTCGGCAAGGACCTCACCCGCCTGGCGCGGGACGGGGAGCTGGACCCGGTGATCGGCCGTTCGGGTGAGATCGCCCGCATCGTCCAGATACTCAGCCGCCGCACCAAGAACAACCCGGTATTGATCGGCGACCCCGGCGTGGGCAAATCCGCAATCATCGAAGGGCTGGCGCAGCGCATCGTATCCGGCGATATCCCCGAAATACTGAAGGATAAGCGCGTGGTCACGCTGGATTTGGGCGGCATGCTCGCGGGCACGAAGTACCGCGGCGAGTTTGAGGAGCGCATCAAGGCCGCCATAGACGAATTGAAGAGCAGCGGCAGTACCATATTGTTCATCGACGAGCTGCACACCGTGGTGGGCGCGGGCGCGTCGGAAGGCTCCATCGACGCCTCCAACATATTAAAGCCCGCCCTGGCGCGCGGGGAGATCCAGGTGGTGGGCGCCACCACTTTGGATGAATACCGCAAGCATATCGAAAAGGACGCCGCGTTTGAACGGCGGTTCCAGCCCGTCACCGTGGGCGAGCCCTCGCAGGAGGAGGCAAAGCAGATACTATTCGGCCTCCGGGACAGGTACGAGGCGCACCACAAGGCGCGTATTACGGATGAAGCCGTAAACGCCGCCGTGGAGCTTTCTAGCCGCTACATCGCGGACCGGTACCTGCCGGACAAGGCGATCGACCTCATGGACGAGGCCGCCTCCAAGGTGCGTTTGCAGGCCTACGTTTCCCCTCCGGATCTGAAGGAGCTCGAAACGCAGATAGAGGCCGCCCGCAAGGAAAAGGAGGAGGCCGTCAACAACCAGAACTACGAGCGCGCCGCCCAGGTGCGCGACGAGGAGCAGAAGCTCAAGCGTGAGATGGAGGATAAGCGCAAGGCCTGGGAGGACGCCCGCAAGGAGGAAAAGAGCATCGTCACCGAGGAGGACGTCGCGCAGGTGGTCGCCGCGTGGACGGGCATACCCGTCAAAAAGCTTACCGAGGACGAAAGCCAGCGCCTGCTCCAGCTGGAGGAAACGCTGCACGGCCGCGTGATCGGGCAGGAGGAGGCGGTATCCGCCGTGGCCCGCGCCATCCGCAGGGCGCGCGCGGGGCTCAAGGACCCCAAGCGCCCCATAGGCTCCTACATATTCCTCGGCCCCACGGGCGTGGGCAAGACGGAGCTAAGTAAAGCGCTGGCGGAGGCCATGTTCGGCGACGAGGACGCCATGATACGCCTCGACATGTCCGAATACATGGAGCCGCACTCGGTAAGTAAGCTCATGGGTTCGCCTCCGGGCTACGTGGGGTATGACGACGGCGGGCAGCTCACCGAAAAGGTGCGCAGGAAGCCGTATTCCGTCATATTGTTCGACGAGATCGAAAAGGCGCATCCGGACGTGTTCAACGCGCTGCTGCAGATACTCGAGGACGGCAGGCTGACGGACAGCAAGGGCCGCGTGGTGAGCTTCAAGAACACCATACTCATCATGACCTCGAACGTGGGTGCGAACAAGCTCAACAAAGCCGGCCGCCTGGGCTTCGGCTCGGACGACAACGCGGCGGTCTCGGGCTACGAACGCATGAAGGAAACCATGATGGAGGAACTGAAGCGCACGTTCCGGCCGGAATTTTTGAACCGCGTGGACGAGATCATACTCTTCCACTCCCTGGAAAAGGACCAGACGCTCGAGATCGTGAAGCTGATGCTAAAATCCGTCATCGAACGGCTGACGGGGCGCGGCATCAAGCTCTCCATCACGCCGGAGGTGGAAACGTATCTCGCCGAGGCCGGGTTCGACCCGACGTACGGTGCGCGCCCGCTGCGCCGCGCCATACAGCATCAGGTGGAGGACAGCCTGAGCGAGGAGATACTCTCCGGCCGCGTGCAGCTGGGGGACAGCGTGGAAGCCGTGATGCAGGACGGAAAACTGTGCTGGGTCAAGCGGGAACATGCCGCGCAGGAGGCGCCTGCGAACGTATAAAACAAAGTAAAAAACGCCGTCCGGCAGAAAGCCGGACGGCGCTTTTGCTTTTATTAAGATATCCGTTTCACGCCGTATTTCGCGCCCAATCCTCTCAGCAAAAAAACGCATATGATGGCCGCGGCGAAAAAGATGGCCGCCAAGGGCCACAGGTTGGCAAACGAAAAGCCGCCGTCCGACATCAGCCGGTATCCCCAGGCTGCGGGAAACAGGGTTCCCACAGCCTTAAAAACCCCGGGGAGCAGATCGGCGGGAAACATGATCCCGGACAGCATGATGGACGGCAGAAATATCACCTGCGAGATCATGGTGAGCTTTGCCTGGTTTTTTATCGCCAGCCCCAGGATGCTTCCGATGCTTAACGATACCGCAATAAAAACCGCGAGCGCGCCGAAGTATGACGGCGGATCTGCCGGAAGCGCCGCGCTAAAAGCGATGGGGGCGGCGACGTATATGATCGCGCACATAATCAGCAGATGGATGAACGCCGATAAAAACATCGAAACCAGCCCAAGATACAGCGGCACCCCATTGGCCTTGTACACGTTCCTGATATCGCTCCCGTATACCTCAGTGAGGGAAGGCGGCAGGCCTATCAGCGCCCCGGTCGATACGCCGAGCACCGTCATGGACTGTATCAGCGTATCCCTGGCCGCCGGGTTTATGGATGAAAATATCCCGCCCATAACGGCGAAGAACAAAAGCGGGACCACATAGCAGGTAATCAGGAGCGTCCTGCTCCGGATATCCAGCCTCCATTGCAGCGCCACTCCGTACAAAAACGCGCTCATTCGCCGTTCCCCCTTGCGATATCGATGAAATGCCGTTCCAGCGTTCCCCGGCTTATTTTAATATCCAGTACGGCGATCCCCCGCTTCTTGAAATCTTCAAGCAAGGCCAGCATGGTATCCCCGATGTTGTCGGATTCAAAAGCTTCATCGCCCTGTTCGGTCCTGATGTGAAGGGTGTAGCGTTTGCTGATTTTTGCGGTCAATTCCGCGACGGTGCCCAGAAAGACGATATCGCCGCCATTGAGTATCGCGATGCGGTCAGACAGGCTTTCGACTTCCGCCATGTCGTGGCTGGCCAAAATAATCGTCTTCCCCTGCGCTTTGAGCTTGCGGATCTCTTCATGGAGCGATAGCCTGCCTTCGACGTCGAGCCCGGCGGTCGGTTCGTCAAGGAACACGATATCCGGGTCGCCGATCAAGGCCAGGGCAAGGTGCAGGCGCCGCTTCTGCCCCGTTGAAAGTTCCGCGTACTGCTTTTTTGCCAGCTCGCCGATGCCAAGGGCGGCAAGCATGGAATGGTCTATGTTTGCCTTGTTCCATTTCGCGAACAGCCGCACGGCTTCCATCGCCCGGATATGGGCCGGGAGGGACGCGGATTGCAGCTGGATGCCCGTCCTGCCGTTTACCGCGATGCTGCCGCCGTCGTGCTTCCGCAGGCTCTCGATGCATTCCAGGGCCGTGGTCTTGCCCGCGCCGTTTACGCCGAGCACCGCAAAGACCTCGCCTTTTAACACATCGAAGGTCAAGCCCTTCAGTACGGTATGGTCGCCATAGCTTTTCTTTAGGTTGTCAACCCGTATGGCGTAGCTCATGTTGCGCCCCCCTCCAGCGGATCATAGCCCAACGCCGCGAAATAGGCCCCCAAAGCCGGTTCGATAAAGGCGGTGGCAGCCGCCTGTTTTTGTTTCCATTCGTTGTCCGGGCCGTGAAAGTTCCCGGTCTCCATCAGCTTGGACAGCATGCCCATATCCCCGCCCGTAAACTCCATAAGCGTTTCCCAAAACTCTTTGGCAAGGGCTTGCCCCTTCCCGCTTTCGGGCGGCACGCCGTATTCCTGAAGCCGCGCCGCCTCATCGAACAGGCGCGCAAACCTTTCCATCATCGCCAGGCCGCTGTCCTTATCGAACCGGGTTCGGAACTGGTCGAGCATTTTATCGTCGAAATGCTTGATCAGCCAGTAGAACTCATTGTTCAACTGCAGATTTACGATAATATCGGCGTATTTTTTAAAATCCACGGACTGCATTTGCAGCACTTCGCTTTTGAGCGTTTCTATCTCGTTCAGGGATTTCGACAGGGCCTCCAGTTTTTCCCGGATGGCTGCGGCCTGTTCTAAAAGCGCGCCCGCGACGTCGGCGGGGGTATCGAGCGAGATCAGGCGGTTTTTGATCGTATCCAATGAAAATCCCAGGGACTTCATGGATAGGATCTGATAGAGCCTGATCACATCCTTGTCGGTATAAAGCCTGCGGCCCCCTTCGCTTCCGGAAGACGGCGAAAGCAGCCCTTCTTTGTCGTAATATTGCAGGGTGCGGACGGTGACGCCCATTTTCTTTGCGACCGCGCCGACCGTCATATATCCTTCCGGTGCCGCTTTGTATTTCCCCATATATATGACCTCCTGCCTCTATTGTAATTCGTTACGTTACGTCACATGCAAGAGCGTTTTTTGTACATGCGCATATAAAATCCCCCGGCTTCCGTGAACGGAACCGGGGGATCATTTTTGCCGGTTATATTGCATGAACGGCCGGACAGCCCCGTAATCGGTTGGAACCGCATTCCGCTTCCGATTACTGCGGGCTGGTCGCCCCCAGCTTGTTCGCCTTTACATAGGCGAACCGCGTGACGTTGTCCCTGCCGGCCCAGCTCACGTATACCCAATCCTCGATGTAGGATTGCACGCTTACGGCCACGCCCCGGTCGATGGAGGCGACGGTTTCCATAATGGAGGAGCCCGCGGGCCTGTACGTATACAGGAAAGCGGTGCCCGTCATATCGGAATAGGTGGGCGCGCCGGTATAGTACTGCACATACAGCACCCCCGCGCCCGTGCCGGTCCCCGCGCCGGAGTATCCAAGCTTATTTGCGAGGATATAAAGCGGATCCCGCTCGCCCTGGACATATGCCTGGGTCCACGTCCCGTTCGAAGCGATCGCCCATACCGTTTCGTTCAGGCTGAGATAGCCCACGGAATAGGCAGTCCGCTCAGACGGCGCGGAGTAGCAGTATACCCGGCTGCTCAGCGCGTACATGGTGCGCCCTATGGATGTGAAGCCGGACGGGATGTCCTCGTCAGCCGGGCTTGTGACGGCGCTTGTCCGGACATAGCCCGTCTGCCCCGAGAAGAGCACCTGTGTCCAGCTTCCCGTGGCGCCGGTGCGCGTTGCGCTCGATCCCTCCGTGAGATAGCCGAGTATGGCGGACGAAGAGCTGGCGGAGCTGTATACGGCTGTCGTGGAGACGGCGTATACGGCTTCGGAGGACGCGGTATCCTGCAGGCTGGCGACCTGCGCGCTCAGCACATAGCAGGTCTTGCCGTTGTATACGATGCGCGTCCAATAGCTGCCGACGGTGCCCGTGCGCGCCACGCTCTGACCCTGGCTGAGGTAGCCTATGGGCGCGAAGTCGACCGACGCGCTGCCGTATACCGGGGTCCTCGCAACCGCATACACGGTGCCGGAGGAGCCGGGGGACTGGGAAGTCACATCCGATACGCGCACATATCCGGTGTTTCCGCCGAGCTGGACCTGGTAGTATCCGTTTGCGGCCGCGCCCAGCGGCGAGATGCTGTCGCCGGGGTCCAGATATCCGATGGCTTTGTAGGAACTGCCGGGACCTTTCCGGATCGCCGTCTCCG
The DNA here is from genome assembly GCA_035561315.1 of Feifaniaceae bacterium. Lineage (GTDB taxonomy): Bacteria > Bacillota > Clostridia > Christensenellales > CAG-138 > JAEYLA01. The sequence goes on along the minus strand of DATMXR010000148.1, from coordinate 362 downwards.
CGAGCGCGTACAGCAGCGAACTCGTGGGCGCGGGCGCAGGAGTCGGCGTGGGGAGCACGGGGACGATGGGCGTGGGCGACGCGCTGCCGGAATAGGCTTTGAGGTAGCTGGATTTGATGTAGGCGGTCTTGTTGTTATAGAGCACCTTGGTCCAGTCCCCGGAGGTGCCCGTCTTTATGATGGTGTTGCCCTTGTAGAGCATGCCGAGGGATTGATAGCTTGTGCCGGGGCCGGTCCGGATATTGACGTTCGCCGTTGCGGCCACGGTTGTGGAGGCGGCAAGAGCGGGGGCGGCCAAGGCGAACAGCAGGATCGTCGCAAGGGCCGCCGCGGCCAGGCGGCGCGTATGCATTGCTTTCATA
>DATMXR010000147.1:0-5946 GCA_035561315.1 Feifaniaceae bacterium | reverse complement strand
TTTCGGACCAGAGTATGACGCGCTTCTCCCGCCCCGCGGCAAGCGCCGCGCCAAGCTCCGTATGCGTCCCCTTGCCGCCCGGCAGCAGCACAAGCGCCAATTCTGCCGCAACGACCGCCTCAAGCTCCGCGGCGGAAACGCCTTGCATGCGCTCCGGCCCTTCGCGCCGGATATCGCCGTGCGTTGTCCAATCGTATGTGCGCGTATGGCGGGAAAGCGCCTCTGCCGCAAGACCGACGCGCAGGGAATTTTCAAGCCCGCTTGCGATGTAGTAGGTCATTGTTTTTTCATATCCTCTTTGCGCAGCCCCGGCCCCGGGTCGCCCTGCGCCCAATGCCTGCGGCACAGGCCGATGTATTTGTCGTTTGCGCCCAGCACCACCTGCTCGCCGACCTTGGTGATGCCGCCCTTGCCGTCCAAACGGGCGTTGAACGTGGCTTTCCTGCCGCACCAGCAGATGGTCTTGACCTCTTCTATGGTATCCGCCCAGGCCATCAGCCACTTGCTGCCCTCAAAAAAATTGCCCTGAAAGTCCGCCCGCAGGCCGTAGCAGATAACGGGAACGTCGTATACGTCCACGACTTCTACGAGCAGCTCCACCTCGCTTTTGCTGAGGAACTGCGCTTCATCCACGATGATACAGTCGTATTTGTGCGCCCGCACGGCTTCTACATCCATCTCATGGAACAGCAGGCATTCCCCCGCGAGCCCGCAGCGGGAAGCGACCAGGTGCTCCCCGTCCCGCTGATCGACGGCGGGTTTTAACAGCAGCGCCTGCTGCCCGCGTTCGCCGTAATTGTGCTTGACCATCAGCGCGTTCGCGCTTTTGCTGGAGCCCATCGCCCCGTACCGGTAATACAGTTTCGCCATGTATACTGCTCCTAGCGGCCGCCCTTGTCGTAGGGCTGTCCGGATGCGCGCGGCGCCTGAGAATTCCTGGAGGTGAACGCAAGCACGATAAGCGTCGCCACGTAAGGGATCATTTTATAAATATAGCTGTTGATGCCAAGGTTCAAGAGCACCGGAATGCCGGAATAGGAGGACGATATGGTTTTCATCAGCCCGAAGAACAGCGCCGCGAAGAGGATGCGCATCGGTTTCCATTGCCCGAATATCAGCACCGCAATCCCCAGGAAGCCGTAGCCCGCCACGCTCGCGTTGAAGTTGGTGGAGGTGGGGACCACGAACACCAGCCCGCCCAGGCCCGCAAGCATGCCGGATATGGTAACGCCCGCGTAGCGCATTCTGTACACGTTGATGCCCACGGAATCCGCCGCCTGGGGATGCTCCCCGCATGCGCGCAGCCTCAGGCCGAAGCGCGTCCTGTACAAAAGCACCACCGCCACGATGAGTATGGCAAAGCCGATATACGTGGTGATGAAGGACTGCTTGAAGAACATATCGCCGAGCACCGGGATTTTGCTCAATACCGGCACCTCCGCGATGCGGAACGTGTTTTTGAACGTGATCTGCTGGACGCCGTTTTCCTGTATCATGCGCGCGGCAAACACGGCGAAGGCGGGCGCAAACATGTTGAGCGCCGTGCCGCTGATGGTTTGGTCCGCCTTCATGTTGATGGCGGCGTACGCGTGCAGCAGGGAGAACAGCCCGCCCGAAATTGCCGAAATGAGTATGGCGCAGATCAGGAGGATCTGCCCGTCCATCACGCCCATGTTCTGCATGAGGTTGATAAACAGAATGCTTGAAAACCCGCCGATAATCATGATGCCTTCGAGCGCGATGTTGACCACGCCGCAGCGTTCGCTGAACAGCCCGCCCAAAGCGACGATCAGGAGGGGGATGGAATAGGTCATCATCTGCTGTACGAGGAAATACAGGGTATCCATTATTGTTTCCCCTCCTCTTCGGTAGTTTCAGCCGCTTTTATGGCTTCGGGCGCGGCGCTGGGCGTGTCCGTCTCCACGACCTGCAGCACGTCCTTGGCCCCGGTCAGCTTTTTGATAAACGTGCGGAACACCAGCGCGAACGCGCTGAAGTAAATGATCGCCGCGGTGATGATATCGATGATCTCCACCGCAAAATCAAGCCGCTGGAGATATTCGCCGCCCATTGTGATATAGGCGATGAACAGCCCCGAGAATATGATGCCAAGCGGGTTGTTGAGCCCTAAAAGCGCCACGGAAATGCCGTTGAAGCCGTCGCCCAGCAGCATGTCCACCACCTTGTAGCGCCGCCCGTTCGGGCCGGAAAGGTACACAAGCCCGCCGCCAAGCCCGGCCAATGCCCCGGATATGACCATGGAAAGCACGATGTTGCGCTTTTCATTGATGCCCGCGTACTTGCTCGCGTGGCGGTTGTAGCCGCAGGCCTTCAGTTCATAGCCGAACGTCGTTCTGTTGAGCACGATGTACATGACGATGGCGACGGCTATGGCGATGAATATGCCGTAGTTGACGGTGGAACCTGGAAACAGCGTCTCCAGGAAGCCCTTGGGTATCACGGACGAAGGCGCCGTATTGGCGGAAAGATTCATCGTGGAATCAAACAGCGGCGGCGGGGATTTCAATGCCGGGAGCTTCATTAAGAAGTTGACCACAAACAGCCCGATGTAGTTCATCATGATGGAGGAAATGACCTCGTTCACGTTGAGGTACGCCTTAAAGAGGCCGGGGATGAGCGCCCACAATCCGCCCGCGACGGCGGCGCCTATGAGCGCCACGATCCAGTGCCAGGGGGCGGGCAGAAACGTCCATTTGATGCCGATGAATATCGCCGTAAAGGCGCCCACCGTAAACTGGCCGGACGCGCCGATATTAAACAGCCCCGTCTTGAACGCAAAGCCCACCGAAAGGCCCGTAAGTATCATGGGGATGGCGTAATAGAACGTCTGCCCCACGCCTTTCGCGCCGCCGCCGAACCCGCCCTCCAATATGATGGCAAGGCCCTCCAGCGCCTGTTTCGAGTTGCTGACGAGCATGATGATGAACCCGAACAGCATGCCCACCAATATGGCGGCAACGGAGGAAGCGGCGCTTGTGAACCCTGCGCTCCGAATAAAGCTCTTTACTCTGTTCATTGCGCCTGCCTCCTTTTGGAGCCCGCCATGTAAAGGCCCAGCTCCTGCACGGTAATCTCTTTGGGATCGAACTCGCCCACGATCGCGCCCTCGTATATGACGAGTATGCGGTCGCTGATGTTCATGACCTCGTCCAGCTCCAATGAAACCATGAGCACCGCCTTGCCCTCGTCGCGCTGGACGATCAGCTGCTTATGGATATACTCGATCGCGCCTACGTCCAGGCCGCGCGTGGGCTGCACGGCGATCAAAATCTCGGGATCGTAGTCGATTTCGCGGGCGACGATGGCCTTTTGCTGGTTGCCGCCGCTCATGCTGCGCGCCATCGTCACGGGCCCCTGCCCGCTCCTGATGTCAAAGCGCCGGATGAGCGCCTCCGCATAGGCGCGCGTCTTTTTAAAGTTCCGGAAGCCGCCTTTCTGGTATTCGGGCATAAAATACTTTTTGAGCGCCAGGTTGTCCTCCAGCGTATAATCGAGCACCAGGCCGTGCTTATGCCTGTCCTCCGGGATATGCGCCATGCCCAATACGTTCCGCGCGCGGATGGACTTGTGCGTAATGTCCTGGCCGTTTAAAAGTATCGTGCCGCTTTCGGGCTGTATCAGGCCCGTCAGCGCCTGCACAAGCTCGCTCTGGCCGTTGCCGTCTATCCCCGCGATGCAGACGATTTCCCCCTTGCGCACGGCAAAGGATACGTTGTTTACAATTTTCTTGGTATGGTGCCTGGAGGAAACCGTCAGGTTTTTCACCTCGAACACCGGCGCGCCGATGTTGGGGGCGTCCTTGTCCACCTCCAGCATGACCTTGCGGCCCACCATCATTTCGGACATTTCCTCCTTGGTGGTGGAGGCGACGTCTATGGTGCCGATATACTTGCCTTTTCTTAACACCGTGCACCGGTCCGCAACGGCTTTGATCTCGTTGAGCTTGTGGGTGATGAAGAGGATGGATTTCCCCTCCCCGGTAAGGCCGCGCATGATCTTCATCAGCTCGTCGATCTCCTGCGGCGTCAATACGGCGGTGGGTTCGTCGAATATCAATATTTCATTGTCGCGATAGAGCATTTTGAGTATTTCAACGCGCTGCTGCATGCCCACTGTGATATCCTCCACCAGCGCGTCCGGGTCCACCTTCAGGCCGTAGCGCTCGGAAAGGGCGACCACCTTTTTGCGCGCTTCCTCCATCCGAAGAAAGCCGTTTTTTGTGGTTTCAACGCCCAATATGATATTTTGCAGCACCGTAAAATTGTGTACGAGCTTAAAGTGCTGGTGCACCATGCCGATGCCCAGCGCGTTGGCGTCGTTTGGGTTTGAGATTTTGACTTCCGCGCCGTCCTTTTTGATAACGCCCTGCTCCGGCTGGTAGAGGCCGAACAGCACGCTCATCAGCGTGGATTTTCCCGCGCCGTTCTCCCCCAAAAGCGCGTGAATCTCCCCCTTTTTCAACTGCAGCGTGATATCGTCGTTTGCAACGATGCCGGGGAATGTTTTTGTGATGTGAAGCATTTCGATCACATAGCTCATGCCGTCACTCCTACTCTATATGTGGTGTTGATCCGTCTTATTTGAACTGTTCATTCGGGAAGAATAAACATGACATGGTCTAATTATAGCGGAATATGAACAAAGAATAAACAAAAACTATCTGGCAGATTTAAAAAAAGAGGCAGGCAGATTCTGGCCTGCCTGCCTCTTTGCACAAACGTGTGGTTATTCGACGACGGTGACCTTCACGTTGGAAAGGTCGAGCTGATCCGCGCTTTCCGCAGCGTCGTCCTTGGCGATGGTGATGGACTTGGCAGCGACCTTCGCGAACAGAGCGTCATAATCCGCCTGGGTGAAGGTGCTGAACTTGGAGGAAGCGAACGGCAGCCCGATGGAGTTGTTGGAGGCGTCCAGTACAAGGCCCTGGCCGCCGGGGAACGTGCCGTCATAGTACTGCTTGATGAGCATCTCGACGCCCGGCGCCAGAGACTTCATCGCAGAGGTGATAACGGTATCGCTTTCGCCGGACTGGTCGACGTCAACGCCGATGCTCTTTGCGCCCGCAGCTTCGGCAGCGGCGAACACGGAGAAGCCGACGGCGCCGCCGCAGGCGAATATCACTTCGGTGCCCGCATTGTACCAGGAAGCGGCAAGGTTCTGCGCTTCGGGGGTGGCGTCAAACCCGCCGGTGTAGTGGTACATGAGGTCCACGTTCACGCCCAGCTCTTTGGCGGCGTCATTCGCGCCCTGCGCAAAGCCGTAGCCAAAGCGGACGACCGCGGGAACCGCCATGCCGCCCATGAAGCCGAGCTTCGTGTAGCCGTCCTTTACGGCGGCATAACCTGCGAGGTAGCCGGATTCATGCTCTGCATAGGTAACGCCGACAACGTTCTTGTTGGTGCGGTACTCGGCATAATCCGCGCTGTGGGGCGAGCCGTCCAGCAGGATGAAGGTAACGTCAGGATACTCGTCCTGCGCGATAAATATCGGGGTCTCAAACAGGAAGCCCGGGGTCACGATGATTTTCGCGCCGTTCTGAACAGCCAGCTCGATCTGGGCGAGATACGCGTCGTTGGACTGCTCGGTGGGCTGATAGTACTTGTAGGTCTTGCCGTTGGCTTTGGCATAGGCTTCAACGCCTTCCCACGCGCCCTGGTTGAACGATTTGTCGTCGATGGTGCCGATATCCGTGATAAGGGCAACCTCAAAACCGGTCGCTTCGGGTTCGGGCGTGGCTTCCGGGGCCGCCGCGGCGGGAGCCTCGGTCACTGCCGGCGCGGGGGTTTCCGCCGCGGGCTGCTCTGTCGGCGTGCAGGCAACAGTGCCCAGCACCATGGTCAGCGCCAAAAGTAAGGCAAATACTTTCTTCATTCTGGATTTCTCCTCCTTTAATTTTGTACTGCCGAGTATGCATTGTATATATGC
>DATMXR010000146.1:0-9737 GCA_035561315.1 Feifaniaceae bacterium | reverse complement strand
ATATTATACTCCGTTTATCTCCATACTGCAAACAGATAGACTGGTTACTGGGGTGAATAAAGTGCAAAAAACAAAAGGCTTAAATGACAGGCGCTATATCCAAATCGGTTTAAAAATCGCCTATTACCGAAAAATGAACGGTATGACGCAGGAGCAGCTCGCGGAACTGGCCGGGATCAGCTCCGGTTACCTTTCCCAGGTGGAAACGCCGACCCTCGTCCAGCCCATATCCTTAAAAACGCTTTTTGCCATAGCCGACCTGCTCCATATACCCCCCGCAAAGTTCCTGGAATTTGAGGAGCCATAAAAGCCCGAACCCAACCAAAAAAACGGCTATATAAAATCATACGGCCGTTTCGCATTCTCCTGAGCTTCAAGTTCCGTTAAAAAGCCATTATTCTATCTGCGGAAACATCCTTCGATTTATTGTCCCGCAGCCATTTGTTCCGGGGTGAGCATCGGAATCGTGGCCAAGGAGGGGTCCGGGCCGTTGACATACGTCCTGCCGTTGATGGGGTTCCATTTGTAATGATGGAAATCCGCCGCCTTGATCTCCCCGCCCTCGGGCGACAGATAGTGGATATAGGTCTGCACTTCCCTGCCCGGGCGCGCCTTCGCGAACTCGTAGGATTGGCCGGGCGCGATGGCCGTTTCATCGGGCGCTACGGCGGTATTGTAGTAATAATTCATGGACGGGGAGCCGAAGCGCCCCAGGTCCTTGAACGAGAAATCCAGTATCACGGGCCCGAGCTCGGCGTCCACGACGGGCTTCCCGTAAATTTCCACCGTCACGTTCTTATCCTTGGGATTGGTATAGGATACGAGGTACACCGGCACGTCGTACGGATTTTTGATTTTCAGATCCGGCGCGCCCGTGCTGATCGTGGCGTCCAGCCCCAGCGGGATATAATCCGACGATATGGAATGGTGCGTGGAATCGGTGATTTCCAGTGCGGTCCTGATCGCGGCGTTGTATACGGTGCTGGAAAGCTGGCACACGCCGCCGCCCGCCTGCTGCGTATAGCCGCCGTTCGATATGCCCGCGGCTTCCTTCCAGCCGGTGGCAAGCGACCTCGGCCCCGCCTGCTCGTTGATGGACCATTCCTGGCCCGGCGCGATGACGACGCCGTTTATGATGCCGGAAAGCTTCGCGACGTTCCAGTTGCGGTTGTAGCCGTAATGCAGGGAATAGCTGGACGTCCAGGAGGAAACGAGCTGCGTTTCCTGTTTGAGCTCCTCCACCGTGATATCGGGCGCTATGGGCGTGACAGGCGCCGCGATCGTCCGGTAATCCCCGGTCTCCACGGCGGTTGCGATCGCGTCCGCCACGGCCTCCATATCCACGGAACGGCCCGGGATTCCTTCCGTATACACAAAGCGCGCGATATCCGCGTCCTTGGGAATATAATCCTGCACGTATTTGTCGTTTTTCCAGAAGAGATACCGAAGCTTATTGGGCATATCCGAAGCGGATATGCGCGCAAGCTCCGGGCGCTTTACGTCTTCCCCCGCAGCGGATGATTTGATCATGGCTTCCACATCCTGCCCGTAGGGCGTGCCGTCGGGCAGATGCCCCCAAGGCGTAAACACATAGCTCGCGTTCACGGGCGCCTGATCGAGAGCCGCCTTGAGCGGAAGCAGCACGGAAAGTATCTTTTCCCGGTCCGCGTGAACGGTAACGGGGAAGTCCGCGCCCTGTTCCTCGGTGTCCTTTATGGCTTGCCTGCGCTCTTCGAGCGTTCCGGTATGCCCATGGGAGAGCGCCCGCTCGACCGCCGCCTCATAATCCGTAACAATAAAGAGATCCCGCGCGTTATACTCATAGACCTCGCCCGCCACGTCCACGGATACCTGAACCTTGGAAAGCAGCGCGTCCGATATCCCCGCCGTGGCGGAAAGCGCCTGGTCCCTGGAGAGCCCCGATATATCCTCGCCGCCTACGGATACGCCCGCGAGCGCGTTTACGTTTTCCATAATGCGGTTGTTCTGATCGACCGTGTACGCCGCAAAGGCCAGAAGAGCTCCGAGCGTGATGCAGATGACGGCAATCAATATGCCTTTTTTCCCTTTTTGCCTTACAGGCTTGCTTTCGGCCATACCCCATACTCCTTTATCGTGGACCGCGCGCCGTATTTTTGCCCCGGCGCGCATCATTCGTTTCAAATCTGCTTTTGCCCGCAGTTTTTCAGGGTACCATATCGATACCCCGGTTATGATACCATGAAGCGCAGCGGATATGGTATCATCCGCGCATGCGCGCCCGCCGGAGGCGAAAACCGCAGCGCATCAGAAGAACCGTATCATAAGCCGCTTGCGGTTATTATACCATGCAACGCGGACGCGCATAAAGTCATTCGTGCAAGATTATCGGTTTTTTTGGCGAAAAAAAGTTGAGAATTTTCTTCCATATAAATATCCTCCGGCAGACCCTGCGGGACCTGCCGGAGTCAATGCCGCGCAGCCGGTGGGCCGCCGCCCTTTTGCGCCGCTACCAGTTTCGTTTGTCGGTCGGGTTGTTCAATACGCCCACCAATACCAGCAGCTGCAGCACGCCGGCTGCGATCTGGTTCACGGTTTCTGTCAAGCCCGTATCGACGACGCCCGCCATCACAAGGATACCGAGTACCTGCGCGACGATGGACGTCCACAGCACCGGGCTTTTCCAGCGGTTCTGTTCCATTTGTGTTTATTCCTCCCATTTATCGATGCGTTCATGGGCGCGTTTGGCGCTTTCCTCCACGCGGATGAGGCGTTCGGCAAGCTGATCCATCCTTTGGCCCTGCGTGCGCATATCCTTTTTGATTTCATCTATCCCGCACTTGATGTATTCGACGTCCGTTTTCAGCGTGCCGTCCTCATATCCGGCCCGCTGATCCTCCTTTTGCCGTTCCTTCAGGCGCGCGGACCATCCGAGCAGTATGCCGCTGACCCCGGCCAGCACCGCCGCCGCAATACTGATCCATTCCATACTTACGTCCTCCGCAAATACGTATCCACGCACCAGCCGCGAAGGGCGGGAGTATCGTTGTATTTGACGACTTCAGCCCAGCCGTTTTTTAAATCCAGCACCAGCACCCGGTCCTTCGCGCTGACCGTGCCGATTTTGCGGTAGCCCGTGCCTGGGCCGCTCCGCAGATGGACATAGGAGCCGCCCTGGTAGGTGTAGAACGCGGGCGGGTCGCTTTCATCCTTTTCGGTGAGATATGTGTCGATGCAATAGCCCGCAACGATCGGGTCCTGGTTGTGCAGCACGATATTCGCCCAGCCGTCCGAAGCGGAAAGCACGATGCACTGCTCCCCGGCGGAAAGGCTGCCTATGATTTCATGGCCGGTCGAGGGGCCGCGCCGCACATTGACCTTGGTATCCCCGCCATAGGCGAAATAGGCCGGAAGCTTGCCGGCGGGTTCGTCGGGGACTTCCGGCTCGTTCGTCAGCAGCGCCTTGAATTCCGAAAGCGGCATGTATTCGCCGGGGCAGAGCGTGGGATACGGGCGGCCGGTCAGCTTTTTATTTACATAATAGGGTACTTCCCTGTGACCGTACAGTGTTGCGACCCGTATCGGCACCCCGCCCGCGCTTTGGCCGTTCTGCGCCAGTATGGCCGAGATGAGCTTCTTGGCGGAAGCCACCTGCGCGGCGGAGGGTTTGTGCTTATGGATCGCGCCCGTGATGCAGATCCCGCAGCTGTGCTCGTTGAGGTTGTTGCTTTTTGCGTTGCCGACATGCCCGCCCTCGTATATGAGGCCCCGGCCCTTGTAGATGACGCCGTCCGGCGTGATCACATAATTGTAGTCGCAGCCCGCGTGCCCCTCGCTCTTGTGGTGGGCGTGGATGCTGTTGATCGTGCTGTGGTCGCTTGCGCTGTGATGGATGACGATGGTATCCAGCTTTTTGAGCCTTGTAAGTGACCGCGCCCATTTCAAGCCGGTATCCACAACAAAGTCAAACTCATTGTTTGTCATAGGTATTCCTCCTCCTGAGGGTAAGGCCGCCGAAGCCGGTCAAAAAAACCCGCCCGATCCGCGCCCTTCGGGCAGCCTGAATCTGAAGGCGAACTCTGACAGCCATTTATCCCTATCACATAATATGCAGCGGAAGGCGGATTTGATTGGAGATTTCAAGCGCCGCGTTTCTGAAATGAACGGCTATTTCTCAAACCGCCGGTCATGCCGCGGCTTCTTTTGCGAACTCCTCCATCAGGCCGAGGTCCCAGAGAAGCTGCAACACCGTATAGCGGCCGCGAAGCTCCTTCGCGTACAGCAGCGCGTCATATACGAGCGCGGCCCCGATGCCCGCTTCCGCGGGGCCGGAGGGCGCGTGAAGCCCTTTGAGCAGATCCGCGACGCTTTCGGAGGCGGGCAGATGCGCGATCACGTCCGAAATAGCGTCCCAGTTTGCTTCCATGGCCCGGATACGCTCCAGGCGGCGCTCCCTGCTGTTCCCGCCGTCCCTTTTTGCGTTTTCTATGAGTTCGGAGGCCGCGCTGCCGTAGACGTTCCGGATTTGCGTTTCCCACAGCGTTTCGTCAAACGTCCGGGCGGACCTGCGGGCGGCTTCAAAATCCGGCCGCCCCATGGAAGCCAGGCGCTCGTAAAGCCTGCAGACGGTTACCGTAGCGGCGCCGACCTTTGTGCCGTGGAGCAGGGGCGCGCGGCCCTGCTGCAGGAATTTCATCTCCCAAAAATGGGACAGATGGTGCTCGCTGCCCGAGGCGGGCCGCGAGTTTCCCACAAAGCTCATGGCAACGCCGGAGAGCACGAGCCCCTCCATGACGGCCCCCGCCGCTTCGGGATCGCGCGCGGCGAGCCTCCCGGCGTTCTTCGTGACCTTTTCGACCGCCTTTTGCATCATCTGCGCGATGACGGGGCAGCGGTACTCCCCGGTTACGATATGGGAAAGCAGCCAGTCCGCGTTGCAGGTGTATTTTCCCAGCATATCGCCCAGGCCCGCGGCAATCATATCCATGGGGGCCTTACAGAGCACGTCGGTATCCGCCAGTATCAGGCGGGGCGTCTGCGCGGGGTATGTGACTTTGACGCCGCCCACAGTCATGGCGGCCACATTGGAAGCGAACCCGTCCATGGAGGGCGCCGTGGCCACGATGTAATACGGGAGCTTCAGCTTACAGCTCGCCATGCGGCAGATATCGTTGAGCGTCCCCGCGCCGACCGCTATGATAACGTCGCAGCAGGGATCGAGCTCAAAAATGAGCCGCCCCGCCGCCCGCTCGTCCGCAGAAAGCCGCGCGTCCGGGTACATGAAGTGCGCGTAAGAAATTTCATGCCCGTCCAGTTCCAAAAGCAGCGCCCTGCCCGCGGCGGCAAACGTATTTTGATCCGTCACGACAAAGGGCTTTTGATAGCCGTGCTTTTTGATATAGCCGGGCAGCAGCCCGAGCACGCCCCCGCCGATCTCCACGGCCTCGATATCGGCCCGGTGCGCCTTGCCGCAGGCGCAGGAGAAGGACCTGTTCAGGTAGTTCCCAATTTGAAAGGATTCGACATCGATCCGCATATATCCCCCGTCCGAAAGCCGATTTACAATCAATCGACATACTTTTTAAAAATTCAGGTAATACCGGGCTTTTTCTCAAGTCTTGGTATGGGCTACGCTTCCTCGTGAAACGTGAGCTTTCTGTGGATTCCGCTCAAAATTTCCCGGGAAATTTTGAGCGTTCTCCGGTCGTATGTTAGTATACCGTTGAGTTCCTCCTCCACGTCGCTCACCTGCGTATAAACGGAAGCGGAGAGTCCCTTGCGGATGGCCGGGACGATTTCCCGGGCGATGAGGCTCCGGTATCCTTCCGTCAGCGCGTCCGCCGCGGAGTAGAGGCGGTAGCCGTATACGCCGTCGCTGAACCTGTGCCCCGGCACGCCGAAGCTGTAGCCGCCGAACTCGGAAAGTATGAGCGCGCGCTTTTCCTCCTTGGGTATACGGACCTTCTTAAAATAAACGTGCAGGCTTTTTACGTCCCCGCCGCCCTGGTCGTACCAGCCGCTCGCGTGATCGATGACGCGGGTAAAGTCCAATGCCCTGAGCCGTTCCGCAGTTTCGTTCGCGTCGAACTGCCCCCAGCCCTCGTTGAACGGCGCCCACAAATACAGGCCGACGGCATTATAGAGGTGGCGCACGGTCCCCTCCATATCCTGCAAAAACTGCCTGCGCCCTTCCGCATTCGCTCTTCCGAACAAGCGGTAGCGCCTGTCGTTCAGGCGGGCGCCCAAAAAGGGCAGCGCCTGCGTGATAAAGGGCTTATATGGCCCGCCGCCGCTGACCATGTCCTGCCATACGAGCATGCCCAGGCGGTCGCAATGGTAGTACCAGCGCAGCGGTTCTATTTTGATATGCTTGCGCAGCATATTGAACCCCGCTTCCTTCATGGTGCGGATGTCGTATATAAGCGCCTCGTCGCTGGGCGCGGTGTAAAGCCCGTCGCTCCAGTAGCCCTGGTCCAAAAGGCCGTTCTGGTAATACGGCCGGTTGTTTAACTCTAGGCGCATGACCCCGTTTTCATCCGGCGCAGCGCCGAACTTTCGCATGCCGAAGTAGCTTTCCACGCGGTCTTCCGCCGTTTCCACCGCCAGCCCGTACAGGAACGGGTCCTCCGGGCTCCAGGCGCGAAACCCCGGAAGCGGGATGCGCGCGGCGCCGGAAGCGTCCAATTCTCCGGTTGCGATTTTGTCTTCCCCATAGAAAACCGTGACCGTACCCGGAACCGCCCCTTCCCGCATGGCGGCCCTGACTTCCACCGCCGCGTCGTCAAACAGCGGCGTAATAACGAGCCGCCCGATGTAATTTGCGGGGACGCTTTCCATCCAGACCGTCTGCCATATCCCGCTCTGCGCGGTATACCAGATGCCGCCCCGCTTCAGGCTTTGCTTGCCGTAAGCGTGCCGGGCGCTGGTATTACTCGCGTCCCGCACCTTGACGGTAACGGTATGCGCGCCTTGTTTTTTTATCAACTCCGTCACGTCGAGCGCAAACGGGAGGTATCCCCCTTCGTGCCCGCCCGCGGAAACGCCGTCGATAAACACCTCGCAGCATTGGTCCACCGCGCCGAAGTGCAGCAGCAGCCGCTCCTTCAAAAAGCCTTCCGGCAGCGCGGCCGTCCTGCGGTACCAAAGCGTCTCACCGGGCAAAAGCTGCCGGTTCACGCCGGAAAGCGCGCTTTCGGGCGAAAAGGGCACGAGGATGCTGCCGTCGTATGTTTCCGGCGCATGCTCCCCTTTTGTGACGGCGTACTCCCATATGCCGTTGAGGTTAAAATAGCTCTCCCGCTTCATCTGCGGCCGGGGATATTCCTGCAGCACATGGTCAGGGTCAAGCGTTTCCCCCCACGGGGTATAGAGCGTATGCGCGCGCCCCGCCGCCCGCTTTTTTTCCCCGCGCCTGAGGAAGGCCACCGGTACAAATATCAGCAGCAGCAATATTGCCGCGGCCAGGAAAATATCCGCGGTGGGCACCTGCTTGACGACGCCAAGGTCCACATACGTCCGCCCGCTGCCGCGGATGACCGCGGCCCCGATATACGGCCCCGTGACCATGGGCAGCAGCACCGCGAACAGCATGCGGATGCCCTGGAAATGGCCCGCCTTGTCTTCTGGCGTATAATCGCGCACAAGCGCGTTGACCGTGGCCAGCAGCAGCATGTTCCCGCCGATCATCACGATGCCCGCTGCGGCGACAAACGCGGGATCGACCGCCGCGTACATCAGAAGCAGACCGGCGAACTCCAGCGCGATGGCGGCAAATATAAAATTCAGCTTGCCGATTTTGTCGATCAGCCGCCCGCAGACCACGCTGATGAGCGAGGCGGCGATCAGCACCGCGCCCAGAAGCAGCGTGTAGTTCGGCACGTTGAGCGATTTCTGGATGTAGATGAGCAGGTAGGGCATGAATATCTGCGTGGACGCGCCCGCGACGCCCAGCGCGCAAAGCGACAGGTAAAGCGGCGGGTGCTTGCGCACCACCCCGGCGCGGAACCCGTACACGATGCCGGGAAGATACCCCGCCGTGCTTTTTTCAAGCGACGGCGAGTCTTTTAACAAAAACAGCCCGCATACGCCGCCCAGCGTTACGACGCCGCCGACGATGTTGAAAAACATCGGCCAGTCCCCGCGCTGGGTAAGCCCGTCCAGCCCCACGAATATGATAAGCATCGCGACGAGCGGGAGGCTCGATAAAACGCCCTCCACCCTGCCGCGGTTTTCCGCGCTTGTGACGTCCGTCACCCAGGCGTTGAACGCGGCGTCGTTCGCGCCGGAGCCGAAGAACGTCATGACGCAGTCCGTCAGTATGACGAGCGTCGCCGCCACCTGCGCCGCGGCGGCGCCGGGGAACAGCGCCTGCGCGTTCTGCACCGTGATGGCGCCAAACGCCATTGTGGAAAGCCCCCACAGAATATATCCCGCCGAGATAAACGCCTTGCGCCTGCCCAGCTTATCCGTAAGCGCGCCGATCAAAAGCGTGGTCAGCGTGGCCGTTACCGCGCTCGCGGCCACCATGTTGGCGATGACGCCCGGGTCCCCGGATATGGTGTTGAACACGAACACATTGAGGTACATGTTTTCCACCATCCAGGCCAGTTGGCCAAAAAGCCCGAACATCAGCAGCCCGAGCCATACCCTAACGCCCAGTTTTCCCTGTTTCATGCGCTTGTCCCCCTTATCCAGACATATAAGAAAGGCCCCTGAAAAGGAGCCGGGAATGGGACCCCGCTTAGGGCCGCAGCGGCCCTAGACGTCCGTCCCCTGATGATCCGCCAGATATTTGGCGTACGTCAGCGCCAGTTCCATACGGATCCGCTCAAAATACTGCTCCAGTATCTGATCCTTTATGAACTCCTTGACCTGCTTTTCATTGTTCAGGTCGTTGATGATCCGCTTGCCGTATGTGGAGATGCAGAGCACCGCGAACAGGTATTCCCTGTTGTGCCTGCCGCAGACGACCTTCGCGCAGATGATGCTGCCGATGTTGTTGTGCTCCAGGTCCTTTTTATTGAATATATATTCCAGCTTTTTGTTGGCCTTTATTTTATCGGCATGGAACAGGAAATTCTGCCTGCCGCTGCAGATCTGGTAGATCGCGGACTGCTCGTCGCCGATGAGCGCGGTCAAAGCAGGGTCCTCCGCCCCGTTGCTGTCCGCCCAGGTCCATATTTTATTGTCCGCGACGCAGTACGCCAGATTGGCGCTGACCTGGTTCCTGCGGATGCTTAAAGAATCCGCAAAGAACGCGGAGATTTCATCCAATATGTTATTGATGCTTTCCATTGGGTCGTGAATGTCGGTGAATGGGGCCAGGCCCGGCGTTTTCTTATTTTCCTCGATGAAGCGGATATACCGCTTGCTTCGTCTTACGCACAGCGCGCTCAGAGAATCCGCGACCTTTTTCATCGCGTTATAGTTTTCCAATAATGCGTGGTAATCGACATTGTTGCTTTTGATGAAGTGAAGGATCTGAAATACGATGGCCAGCAGCAGGACAAGTACCGTCATGGCGATGCCGAACGGGGTCAGGCTTGCATGGGCGCCCGTTTTGACAACCAAAAGCAGCGCCTCACCCAACCAGTTCAGGCAAAGAGAGAACCAAACGGTGGGCAAAAAGGTAAATATCAGGTGCAGGATCCGAAATCTCTTTGACAAGCTAATAGTTCCTTTGTGTTTATTTATTTTACCACTTTTTTTAACTTGTCAAATTTAATGGCCTTTTTGGTGGAAGGGGTACTCTTCGAGGC
>DATMXR010000145.1:0-3971 GCA_035561315.1 Feifaniaceae bacterium | reverse complement strand
GTAATATAACAGTAACAAATGCTATAAAACGGTGGGCGAATGGGAAAAACCAGCAAAATACGCATCAACCTGTTGATTTGCACCATCATACTCCTTGGTTTTGCCGCGGTGGGCTTCGCCAATTACAGATCCTACAGCGGGATCATAAAAGAAGATATCGGCAATATTTCCAAGCTGACCACCACCAACATATACGCGCAGATTCGCAACGAGCTTGCGCGGCCCATCGTGGTTTCCCTGACAATGGCCAACGACAGTTTTCTAAAAGCGTGGCTGCTCGCGGAATCGCACGGCAATTTCGCGGAGGCGCATCAGGACAAGCTCACCGAATACCTCGCGGAGCTGAAAAGCCAATACGGGTACGATATCGCGTTCGTCGTATCCGAAAACAGCAGGCGCTATTACTATCATGGGGGCCTCAACAAGGTGGTCTCCCGGAAGAACGAACACGACGACTGGTATTATCAGTTCTTAAACAAGGATAAGCCGTATGACCTGGATATCGACACGGACGAGGTCAACCAGGACCAATTGACGGTGTTTATCAACTGCCGCATCACCGATGAATCCGGGAAACTGATGGGCGTCACCGGCGTGGGCTTACGGCTCAACCGCGTGCAGGCCCTGCTGCAATCCTTTGAGGAGCAGTTCGGCCTGAAGACCGCCCTGTTCAATAAAGAAGGCGTGGTGCAGGTCAGCACCGATACGGATGAAATCTACAGCGCCAATGTGTTCGACATACCGACTCTTGGCGCCAACAGGCAGGACATTCTGGCGCACCGGGAACTTCGGAGCTTTGCCTATCAGGACGACCGCTCCGGCGGATATATGATCACCCAGTACATAGAGGATATGGACTGGTTCTTGCTGGTTATCAAAGAGACTTCCGTGTTAAGGAGAACACAAAACGCGCAAATGGTAAACGATCTGATTATTTTTGCACTGGTAGTCGTTTGTGTGCTGTTCATTGTGGATCGGCTCATCCGCAGGAACGAGCAGCGGCTTTCCGCCATGGCGAAAACGGACCCGCTTACGGGCCTGTGCAACCGCCGCGGCTTTAACGATGCGCTCAATGACGCGCTTGCGGCAAGCCGCGGCAAGCCGTTCTACCTGTTTATATTCGATATCGACGATTTTAAGGAAATCAACGATACCTACGGGCATCTGGCCGGGGATCAGATCATAGTCCGCGTCGGTAGGCTTGCGCGGGAGGCGTTCGCAGACGCCTCCGTGGCGCGCTGGGGCGGCGACGAGTTCGCGGGCTTCTGCGTGGGGGAGCGGGAAGAAGTATTGACGCTCGTCAACAATTTCTTCGATCTGGTCCGCGTGGACGAGGAGCTTAAGTCCTATTGCGTCACCGTCTGCTTCGGCATTACGGAGTGTAAAGCGGGAGATTCGGCAAATACATTGCTTTTCAGGGCGGACAGGGCGCTTTACCAGGCAAAGGACAGCGGGAAGGACCGCTACGAGATGATCGAATAATACTCCGCTGAAAAAGCCGGAAGTTGAAATAAGGCCCGCGGCGTTCAACCGCGGGCCGTTCCGTCGGTCCGTTTTTGCTTTTTTGTTTAGAACAAATGGAACACCGTGCTGTTGAACCACTCGTATCCGAGGTCGGCCTGGGGCAGGAACTGCATTTCCATCAGCAGGCCGGTAAGCACCCAGACCAAGGCTGCGGTCAGGGTGAGCAGTATCACGATCAGCGCGGTTGCGCCCTTTCGCTTCACGGGCACGGGCGCGGTGAAGGGTTCGCGCGGCAGCGCCCGCGGGGCGGTCTCCGGGTGATCAGGCATTTGCGCCGCCTGTGCCGCCGACATGGTCTGCCATACGGCCTCCGTCTCGTTCCGGCAGAACAAATGCGTATCCGCCTGCCAGTTGGCCAGGGCTTTGAGCCACAGGGCGGTGGGGTCCGCATCCTCCTGCAGTTTCAGTCCGGCGTGTACGTCCTGGAACACGCGCTTTAACAGCATGCGCGCGGTCGCCTTGCTGCCGCATTTTTTGAAGAGTATGCGGTAGGTGGGCTCCGCATAGGCTTGAAACAGCGCGCGGAAAGCTTCTTGATCCCCTTTTTGAATTTTTTGCAGCATCTCGGCCTGTTCCATGGCGCCCTCCCCCGCGGCGGAATTGCCCGGTGGTCGTCACCGCATGCAAAAAAAGCCGCATTTTTTTGTGGTATACCAATTATACCAATATGGAACATCATAACGCCCTCATCCCGGTCACAACTCGGTCTCATTTATAAAAAGAGAGGAAAAAACGTGTGTAAAAAAACGCCCGCGCGAAAGCGCGGGCGTGAAGGGCCACGCCTTATTTTACGCTCAACTCCGGCGCGAGCTCGGTACAAATAGCCAAAAGCTCCGCGTTGCTCATGGAGGTGGTGCGCCCCTGGGAATAGAGCGCGTCCAGCCGTTCCTTTACGCGCTCCACCGCCGGATGCTTCTTGGAGACAGGCTCCGCGCCTTTTAAAGCGGGAAGGTTCGCGTTCATCCAGTACGCGATGCCCGCAAGGCCGCTGTGCGCGTCCACCACCACGGTGGACGGGCGGTTGAGTATGGCCTGGGTGTTGAATATGCTGTAAATCTGCTCATCCTTTAACAGGCCGTCCGCATGGATGCCCGCGCGGGTGGAGCAGAAATCCTTGCCCACAAACGGCGTCTGCGGCGGGATCTCATAGCCGATTTCCTTTTCAAAATAGTCCGCGATCTCCGTGATGACGTCGAGCCGCATGCCGTCCTCATGGCCGCGGAGGCTGCAGTATTCGATGACCATGGCCTCCAGCGGGCAGTTGCCGGTGCGCTCGCCGATGCCGAGCAGCGAGCAGTTGACGGCGGACGCGCCGTAGAGCCAGGCGGAGGCCGCGTTGGTGACCACCTTGTAAAAATCGTTGTGGCCGTGCCATTCCAGGAGGTTGCCCGGGATGTTGGCGTAATGCCTCAGGCCGTATATGATGCCGGGCACGCTTCTAGGCAGCGACGCGCCCGGGTAGGATACGCCAAGGCCCAGCGTGTCGCAGCAGCGGATCTTGATGGGGATGCCGGATTCTTCGCTCAGCTGGCTCAATGCATAGGCGAAGGGCACCACGAAGCCGTAATAATCCGCGCGCGTGATATCCTCGAAATGGCAGCGGGGGCGGATGCCGCGGTCCAGCGCCATTTTGACGACCTTGAGATACTGGTCCATCGCCTGCTTGCGCGTCATATTCATTTTTTTGAATATGTGGTAGTCCGAGCAGCTGACCAGTATGCCCGTTTCCTGCACGCCGATTTCCTTGACGAGGTCGAAGTCCTTTTCGGTGGCGCGGATCCAGGTGGTGATCTCCGGGAAGCGGTAGCCCCGCTGCTGACATAGCTCCACCGCCTGCCTATCCTGCCTGCTGTAAACAAAGAATTCGCTCTGGCGCACGATGCCGCGCGGGCCGCCCAGGTGGTGCAGCAGCTCGTAGATGCGCAGGATCTGCGCGGGGGTGAACGGCGCGCGGGACTGCTGGCCGTCCCGGAACGTGGTATCCGTGATCCAGATCTCTTCGGGCATGCGCATGGGCACGGTGCGGTAGTTGAACGCGACCTTGGGCACCTGATCGAAATGGAACATTTCCGGGAACAGGTTGGGGGCCGGGACGTCCTGCACCTGATATTTGTAATAATCCTCGCGCAGCAGGTTGGAGTGGTCGTCGAATACGATCTTGCTCATACGTCCTCCTTCATATTGCTTTGCATGCGTGCATGCGTGTATACAATTGATATAATACATCCATTATACACGGAAAACCGGGCCCGTCAATAGTCTGCTTTAACGGCGGAACAATGTTTTACGTTCTGTTTACACGCGGCTTCATCGCGCGTTCCATACAAATTGAACAATCCGGCCGCGATTTGTGTAAAATATTGCGCTCTGCAAAAAACGCCGCAGATTCAGGTTTTTCTTTCGCGCAACCGCCCGAATATTTGCCAAAATTTGCGTAAGCCCTGTCT
>DATMXR010000144.1:0-6955 GCA_035561315.1 Feifaniaceae bacterium | reverse complement strand
ATTTTCGCGTTATGCAAGAACTTTTTTTACCCTGAATTTATAGCCCGCAACGCGGCATGAAGGGAGACCCCGTATGAAACCACGACTGATCGATATTGCCCGATTGGCCGGCGTTTCCAAGGCCACCGCTTCCCGCGCGCTTGCGGATTCCCCCCTGGTGAACGAAGAAACCAAGCGGCGCGTCAACAAAATCGCGAAAGAGCTCCTCTACCAGCCCAACGCTCTTGCGCAGGCCGTCGCCACAAAACGCTCCGGCATACTCGGCTTTTGCATGTACCGGAGGCAGATGCCCTATTTCGGGCATACGTTCTTCGGTCCTCTGCTCGACGGCGCCATCCAGGAGGCGAAGCTGCACAATTACCATATCGTCGTCGCCACCACCGAGGTGGAGAACGATACGTTTGACGAACATTTCATTCAGGACAGCATCGACGGCGCGATACTGATCTCCTTCAAGCCGCGGGACGCCATGCTGGAATTCAGGCGCCGCAACATCCCCCTTGTTTTTGTGAATGACGCGATCCCGTCCCCCAACAACGCGTTCATCGTGGACGAAAACTATAACGGCGCGCGCAGCCTCATGGAACACCTGATCTCTGAGCGCGGGCATAAAAAGATCGCTTTTATCAGCGACCGCCTGAGCCACCCGAGCTATTATTTAAGGTACCTCGCATACCTTGACGTCCACAGGGAGCATGGCATCCCCGTATACGCGAACGACGCCATACGTTCCAGGAATCTTTGGGGCGTGTACTCCCCGCCGGACGAGGAAAAGCTGAGCATGTACGGCCTCCAGCGCCAGCCCGTCGTCGGTACGCCCTTTATCACGGAGGGGACGGGGTCCATGAGCGCGTACAGGCTTGTAGGGCGGATGCTGGAAACCGGGAACCTTCCCACCGCCATATTTGCCGCCACCGACAGCATCGCCATGGGCGCGATCAAGGCGATATTGGACGCGGGGCTTAAAATCCCGCAGGACATCGCCGTAGCGGGCTATGACGATATCGAGGCGGCGGAGATCTGCCACCCTTCGCTCACCACCGTCCGCGTCAACCGGAACGAGATGGGCCGCCTCGCCGTGCAGGAACTGCTCGCGCAGATTGTCGACCCCGGCTTAAAAAGCCGCATGCTGTTCGTACAGAACGAGCTTATCGTACGCCAGAGCACATAACATGGCCTGACTTTTTTCGTAAAACGCGCAGCCTCAAAAACATATTTCTTTCATAAAATGCCCGGCCGCAGGCTTAGAGCGGGAGGTAACATGCAGCCAGAATTGTTCGATTCCTTTATCATCGGCCAGCCCAGCCTGGACGTCAACACCGATTACGGCGGCGAAACCACAAGCCATATAGGCGGGGCCGTGGTGTATTCCGCGTTCGCCGTTTCCGGCATGGGCAGGAAGGCCGCCGTGCTGCCCAAGGCAGGCCGGGATATGGACGTAAACGCACTGTTTCAGCCGGCAAAGAACGTAACGGTGTTCCCGCTCGAAAGCCCCGACAGCACGTCCATCCGCAACGTCTACCACACGGCGGACCGCGAGCGGCGCACCTGCACGGCCGTCAGCCGCATCGCGCCCTATACCATAAGCGATATCCCGGATGTGGACGCGCGCGTCTACCATATCGCGGGGCTGATGCGGGGGGATATCGGGAACGAGGTCATCGCGTACGCGTCAAAGCGCGCGGAGGCCGCGGTGGACGTGCAATGCCTGCTCCGCTCCGACGAGGGCGGGGATATGGTGTTCCGGGACTGGGAGGAGAAAAAGACATACCTCCCCATGATCCGCTTTTTAAAGACGGACGCCGCGGAGGCGGAGATACTGACCGGCACGGATGACAGGGAAAGAGCCGCCCGCATGCTCTACGGCTGGGGCGCGCGGGAAATCATGATCACGCACAGCACGGAGGTGCTCGTGTTTGACGGGAAGCGCGTCTATACCTGCCCGTTGAAGCCCCGCAGCCTGGTCGGCCGGACGGGCAGGGGAGACACCTGCTTTTCGGGCTATATCACCGAGCGCTTTTACCGGGATATCCCCGATGCGCTCCGGTACGCCGCGGCGCTCGTATCGCTCAAAATGGAAACGCCCGGGCCTTTTACGGGCACGCGCAGGGACGTGGAAGCGTACCTGGACGCGTTTTATCGGTAACTCCGGGTTCAAAGAAAAGGCCGCTGAAGTCTTTCGACTGATAGCGGCCT
This sequence comes from Feifaniaceae bacterium, assembly GCA_035561315.1. Lineage (GTDB taxonomy): Bacteria > Bacillota > Clostridia > Christensenellales > CAG-138 > JAEYLA01. Next base: position 4,759 of record DATMXR010000144.1, on the reverse strand, counting down.
TTGACGTTCGTTCAATGTTTTCCGCTTTATATCGCCCTTGTCGCCTGCCTGAGCCAGGCGCGCTCCTCTTCGGGGAGATGCGGCGCGATGGTATCGTATACGCGGCGGTGGTAGGCGTTGAGCCACTCCTTTTCCTGCGCGCTCAGCAGTTCCGCGTCCACCGCGTCCAGGTCGAAGGGTACGAGCGTAAGCGTTTCAAACCTCAGGAACCGCCCATACTCCGTATGCTCCGCTTCCGCGCACAGAACAAGGTTCTCGAGCCTTATGCCGTGGCTGCCCTCCACGTACATGCCCGGCTCCACGGAGGTGACCATGCCCGGCTCAAACGCGCAAAGCGGCGTGCGGCCCGGCAGGTTGCGGTACCGGAAGCCGTTGGGGCCTTCGTGCACGCACAGCACGTAGCCGATGCCGTGGCCGGTGCCGTGGTTGTAATCGAGCCCCTCCGCCCACAGCGCCTCGCGCGCGAGGATATCGAGCTGCAGGCCGGTCAGGCCGTACAGGAATTTGGCGTTGCTCAAACGGAGCGTTCCTTTGAGCACCAGCGTAAAGTGCCGCTTCTGCTCCGCCGTCAACGGGCCCACCGCGAGGGTGCGGGTGATATCCGTGGTGCCCTCGTAATACTGGCCGCCGGAATCGAGCAGGAAGAAGCCTTCCGGCTTTACCGGGGCGCAGTTTGATTCTGTCGCGTGGTAGTGCTGCATGGCCGCGTTCGGACCGTAGCCGCCGATGGTGGGGAAGCTCAGGCCCAGGCAGCCCGGCTGCTCCAGGCGCAGCGCATCCATATATTTGGCGGCGTCCGCCTCGTTGAGCTCCATATCCCAACTCCGCGTCTTCATCCAGTACATCCAGCGGGTGACGGCGACGCCGTCCTTGACGTGCGCTTTCCTAAAATTCTCGCGCTCGGTTTCGTTCTTGACTGCCTTTGCGAGCGTGGTGGGATTTTCCCCTTCCACCACGGTCGCGTGTGCGTCCAGTTCCGAGTACAGCGCGTAATTGACCTTCTTCTCGGAGACCAGCACGCGCTGCAGCTTGCTCAAGCCCCCGGCATATTTGTACACGTCCCCGTAGGGCCTGACTTCCACGCCGGCGGAAGCGAGGCTACTTAAGACCTCCGCATTCAGCTTCTTTTTTTCAATAAAGAGGATCGCGCGCTCCCGTTCCACCGCCGTGTAGGCAAGCGCCACGGGGTTAAACGCAACGTCCGCGCCCCGGAAATTGTAGAGCCAGGCGATATCGTCGAGCGTGGTGAGCACATGCGCATCCACGCGCAGCTTTTCCATCTCTTTGCGCAGGCCGGATAGCTTTTCCGCAGCGCTTTTGCCCGCATACTCGGGTGGGAGCAAAAATACGGGCTCCTCCGAAAGGGGAGGCCGGTCCTTCCATACGCCCTCCGCCGGGTCAAAATCGCTCATCAGCGTCACCCGCCTGGGGGCCAGCTTTTCGGACAGCTCCAGGCACCGGTTGGCGTCCGCCATCCTGCCGTCCAGCGCGAGGACGGCGCCCTCCGGCAGCTTGCTATACAGAAAATCCTCCAGGTCCGGCACGCCCGGCTGGCCCTCGCGGTACAGCGTGATGCCCGAATCCCTGAGCTCGAGATCCGCCTGTATGAAATAGCGCCCGTCCGTCCAGAGCCCCGCCTCCCCGGGCAGCACCACAAGCGTGCCCGCCGAGCCGGTGAAACCGGAAAAATACTCCCTTACCTGAAAATACGCGCCCACGTATTCGGAGGCGTGATAATCCGAAGTCGGGATCAGCGCCGCGGCGATGTTTTTTTGCGCCATCGACTTGCGCAGCGCGGAGAGCCGTTCCGGGATAGTGGTCATGTTGTTCTCCTTCCTGTAAAAGCCGGGCGGGGATGCCCGCCCGCCGGGCTAACTTAATCTTCGCCCTCTTTGAACCCTTCGCCGTGCACTTCCGTGGCGTCGGATATGATGGTGAACGCGCGCGGGTCGATCGCGCGCACGGCCTGCAGCGTCAAAGCTACCTCGTTGCGGCGGGCGATCGTCATCAGCACGGCCTTATCCTTGCCGGAAAACCCGCCGCGCCCGGGAAGCACCGTCACCCCGCGCCCCATCTCATGGGCGATGCGGTTTAACAGCTCTTCCTCGCGGTCGGTGATGATGTAGATCACCTTCGCGTGGTCCACGCCTTCCTGTATGGCGTCGATCATCTTGCTTGTGACAAACAGCGATACAACGGAATAGAGCGCCACCTCGATCTCGCGGAACACGGCCACGGCGAATATCACGACCAATGTGTCGATCACCATCAACAGCTGGCCCATGGAAAAGCCCGGCCGCATTTTGAAGAGCATCAGGCCGATCAGGTCCGTGCCGCCCGTGCTGATGCCGCGGATCAGAAGCAGCCCCAGCCCCACGCCCATGAAGCCGCCGCCCATCAGCGCGGCAAGCAGGGGGTTGTTGGTGTATCCCGGCATCCACAGGGCGAACAGATCGATGAATACGGAAAGCAGCACGGTTGCGGCGATCGTTTTCGCGAGCGGTTTGAAGCCGAGGCGTTTTAACGCCACCGCCATCAGCGGGACGTTGAGAATGAGCGTAAGCGTACCCACCGGAACGCCTATGAGCGAGGAAAGCGCGATCGCGATACCGGATACGCCGCCCGGCGCGATGTTGTTGGGGACTGTGAATACCGAAAGCCCCAGCGCCGTGAGCGCGCTTCCGATGATGATGGCAATGCTGTCGGCAAGCAGCCGCCTGGCTTCTTTGGACATATACGCCTCCCTTTATTCCCGTTCTCCTTTCGGGTTCAGGCCCGTAAGCTCCGGCAGGGTAAACAGCCCGTCCCTGCGGACGCAAACTCCGTCGAAGTAGATTTCCCCGCCATAGGGCTGCGCTTGCATGCAGACGATATCCATATGCAGCACCGAACGGTTCCCGTTGAAGGCCACCTCGTACGCCGCGCCCGGCGTGAGGTGGAAGGAGCCGCCGATCTTTTCATCATAGAGCGTGTTGCCTATGGGCTTTGTGACGGCGTTGTTGACGCCCAGGGCGAATTCGCCGAGGTAGCGCGCGCCCTCGTCGGTGTCCAGCAGCGCGTTTAAGCCCTGGGTATCGTTGCCGCAGGAGGCTTCCACGATCCTGCCGTTTTCAAACACGAAGCGCGGGTTTTCATAGCGCTTGCCCTGCTCGATGAGGGGCGTGTTGTACTGGATGACGCCGTTTGCGCTCTCCCGCAGGGGGGCCGTAAACACCTCGCCGTCCGGAATATTCATTTCCCCGGCGCAAGGGATGACGTTCACGCCGCGGATGGAGAAGGAAAGGTCCGTGCCCTTGCCCAAAAGGCGCACCCTGTCCGTACGCCGCATCAGCTCCGCAAGCGGGCGCATGTTCTTTTCCATCTCGTCATAGTCCACAAGCGCGGCATTGAGGAAAAACTCATAGAAATCGTCGTAGCACATCCCGGCCTTCTGGGCGGCCGCCCTGGTGGGCCAGTGCAGGAGGACCCAGCGGCGCTCGTTGACGGTAAGATCGTGCACCTCTTTCAATTCCGCCTTATGGATGGCGATGGCGCGCGGGTCGGCGGCGGAAAGCTCCGCGTCGTTTTCCTCCACGCCGATGACCACCTGCCCCACCAGATGCGACCAGCGCGCGCGTTCCCATTCGGCCTGCTTTTTGAGCGCGGCGCGGGCGGGGCCGGGGTTTTCCGGGTCAATGAAGCCGAACGTCAGGCGCTGGAGCTCCTCGTCCCGCAGCTCCGGGTGCGGGACCGCGCCGATGCGGTGGGCTTCCTTCATCAGTTCCTTTATGAGCGGCTTTGCCGATAAGGCGGATCGTATGCCAAAAAGCTCCCCTTCCTTTAAATGCATGCTGTGGTTAAGCAGCAGGCTGGCGAGTTGCTTCAAACGAGGGTCCTGCATGTATTGTTCCTCCATTTTTATTCACATTGGGGAGTTCCCAAAAACAGGGATACCGCCCCGCACATACCAGTATAACACAAAAACCCGCCTTTCAACATCGGCCGAAAGGCGGGTTTTCGTTTCCTGAATTTCATGGATTACGGCAAGGTGGTTACGGGAGAATCCTTCTGGCGCTGACCACGTAGCGGGACTGGTCGTACTCGTACGTGCAGGTGGAAAGCGTGAGCACCTGATCGGTAGGCTTTATGGTGACGGTATCGTCGTACACGGTATACTTTTCGGATTTCATGTAGGAGACGATGTCGTTCATGTACTGCGCGAAATTTTCCTCAGGCGTCGCGATGTTGAAGCGGGTGTGCCAGTACACCGGGCCGCCGTGCCATACGAAGGCGAGGTACACTTCCCACTTGGTCTCCGAACCGTCCCAGTTGAACGTGATCACGCGGTTTTCTTCAAAGAAGCTGCGCTGCTTGTAGTTGTTCAGGTCATGGAACATGGTGCCGTTTTTCATGTTGTGACCATAGAGTATGATGTGGTAGCGCTGCTCCTCGTCCGCGTTGCGGTAATCCATGAATATCGCGCCGTGCTTGGATTTCTTCTTTTCCACGTTGTGGGTCAGGTAATATTCGTTGTCCGCGGCGCGGACGACGGGATAATCGATTTTGGTGTTGGGTACGGTGATCCAGCCGATCACGTCGCTGTTGGCCGCCTTGTATTCTCCGAGTTCGCGGACGGGGGGCAATACGTCGTCCGGGCCTGCCACGCCGTCGACCTCTTCAATGGGAATTTCATCCGAGCCGGAGCCGGACGGCGCGGGGCTTATGTCGCTCTGGCCGGAAGGCTCGGCGGGCGGGGGCGTGACGGCGGGAGCCTCCGGGG